>CAMJMR010000063.1 GCA_946407095.1 uncultured Selenomonadales bacterium
CCGACCACCACATTGCTGCCGACGTAGCCGATTGTCATCACATCGGAGGTGTCACCGGTGCCGGTTATCGTCCATTGGCTTGCGTCGACTTTTATTCCAATCGGAGCGGCTATCGTGCCCGAATTGAGGGTTACACCCGTCACGTTGCTAAGGGTGGGTGTGCCCGTCGCGTCGACCGTGAAGTTGCCGCTTGCCGTGACGTTGAAGTTCGCGGTGACTGTGCCGCTGCTGTTCGCCGTCGTGATAGTTGTGCCGCCAGCCGTCGCCGAGGGGAAAGTCGCCTTGACGCCGTTGAGCCTAATCGTACTAAGCGCGGCGTTCTGCGTGAAGGTGTAGCCCGAATCGTTTTTGGACAGCGTGCCGTAGTTGGTAGTCGGCGAAGTCGTGGAGTTGACGACGATTAAATCAGTGCCCGTCGAAGTGCCGATAGTGAGCGCGCCGCTCGGAGCCGCGTACATCGTCCGCCAAGAAGTTTTATCGCTCAAGTTGGCGAGTGTCGTCGAGTTGCCCGCCGTCGTGTCGAGGAGCGTGCCGTCATTCAAGCCGATATTGGTTTTAGTGTAAGTCGTATTGTCGAACTCAAAAGCCGTGCCGTTGCTCAAGCCGCCGACCGTGACAGTCGAGCCGCTAACCGCAACGGTTATAGTGCCCGTCGAGGCCGTGACTGTGCCGCCCGTCGTGGTTACGTCGTTGCCCGCCGCGAGCGAGACCGTTCCGCCCGTCAGCGTGACGACCGAGCCAGTCGTCGTCACTTCGAGCGCGCTTTGATTCGCCGTCAAAGCTTTATCGTTAATGGTGTAGGTGTTGCTACCCGATTGAGTGGTAACCGTCGTGTCTATCGTCGAAGAGAATGAAACGCTTGACGCGCCGAGGCTTACCGATTGAAGCAGGGAAACGTACTCATCCGCGCCCGCCTCATTGAGGACGTAGCCGCCCGCCGTCGTGTAGCTGATTCGCGCGATTTTCTTCGTCGGGTCAGCGGTGCCGTTAGTAGTGTCGACGACCAAGGCCGTGTAGCCGTCAGCGGGTATCGTCCTAAGGTTCAGCACGCCGTCTTCGAGCGTAACGAGGCTTTCATAGGTTGACGCGTCGCCGACGACGTAGGTTTTATCTGTAGCGGAAAAGCCTTCGGTGACGAGACGATTGTTGCCCGTATCGTAGAGCCCTGCCGAAGTGACGCGGTAGTTTGTGCTGCCGACGCTGAAGGTGTCGTTGACGTCGAGCCCGCCGACCACCACATTGCTGCCGACGTAGCCGATTGTCATCACATCGGAGGTGTCACTGGTGCCGGTTATCGTCCATTGGCTTGCGTCGACTTTGATATTCATCGGAGCCGCTATCGTCCCCGAATTCAGCGTAACGCCCGAAACATTTTCGAGTGTGGGTGTACCCGTCGCGTCGACCGTAAAGTTTCCGCTTGCCGTGACGTTGAAGTTCGCGGTTTCGGTGCCGCTGCTGTTTGCCGTCGTGATTGTGGTGCCGCTAGCCGTCGCCGAGGGGAAAGTCGCCGACACGCCGTTGAGCCTAATCGTACTAAGCGCGGCGTTCTGCGTGAAGGTGTAGCCCGAATCGTTTTTGGACAGCGTGCCGTAGTTGGTAGTCGGCGAAGTCGTGGAGTTGACGACGATTAAATCAGTGCCCGTCGAAGTGCCGATAGTGAGCGCGCCGCTCGGAGCCGCGTACATCGTCCGCCAAGAAGTTTTATCGCTCAAGTTGGCGAGTGTCGTCGAGTTGCCCGCCGTCGTGTCGAGGAGCGTGCCGTCATTCAAGCCGATATTGGTTTTAGTGTAAGTCGTATTGTCGAACTCAAAAGCCGTGCCGTTGCTCAAGCCGCCGACCGTGACAGTCGAGCCGCTAACCGCAACGGTTATAGTGCCCGTCGAGGCCGTGACTGTGCCGCCCGTCGTGGTTACGTCGTTGCCCGCCGCGAGCGAGACCGTTCCGCCCGTCAGCGTGACGACCGAGCCAGTCGTCGTCACTTCGAGCGCGCTTTGATTCGCCGTCAAAGCTTTATCGTTAATGGTGTAGGTGTTGCTACCCGATTGAGTGGTAACCGTCGTGTCTATCGTCGAAGAGAATGAAACGCTTGACGCGCCGAGGCTTACCGATTGAAGCAGGGAAACGTACTCATCCGCGCCCGCCTCATTGAGGACGTAGCCGTCCGCCGTCGTGTAGGTGATTCGCGCGATTTTCTTCGTCGGGTCAGCCACGCCGTCAGTCGTGTCGACGACCAGAGCCGTGTAGTCGCTTGAAGGTGTCGCCGTCAAGTTAAGGACGCCGTTGTTCTCAAGCGTGACGAGATTGTCATAGGTTGAGGCGTCGCCGACAACGTAAGTTTTATCTGCGGCCGAGAAGCCCTCCGTGACGAGACGATTGTTAGCCGTATCGTAGAGACCCGCCGCCGTGACGGTGTAGCTGTAGCGGACAGTGCCGTTGCTTACCGTGAAGGTGTCATTCAAATCCAGGCCGCCGACTACTACCGAAGTGCCGACAATGCCGACCGTCATTACGTCGGAGGTGTTGCTTGTGCCGGTTATCGTCCAGCCGCCCGCTATCGCGGGAATATTCATCGGCGCGGCTATCGTGCCCGAAGTAAGGTTGACGCTCGTCGCGTTGCTGATAACGGGACTGCTTGACGTCGAATTAACCGTAAAGGCACCGCTGACTGTGAAGCTTGCCGTTTCTGTGCCGCCGCTGGTCTTCGTCGTGACAGTCGCGCTCGTCGCGGGGAAGGATGCCGCTACACCCTGCAATGTGATACTGTTCAACGCGGTGGTCTGCGTGAAGGTGTAAAGCGAATTCTCAAGCGTCAATTCGCCGTACTTGGTCGCATTGGCGGGCGTGGAAAGGTCAACGACTGCGCCGCTGGTCGTGTCGCCGTTTATCGTCAAATTGCCGCCCACTGCAGGGATTATCGTTTCGCCGCCGCTGAGTTCGGCTATAGTGACTGCGTTATCGGAGCCGATATCCAAAAGCTTGCTGTCATAAGTCAAGCCGATTGAAGTCATGGTGTAGGTGACGCTGCCGACGGTGAAGACTGTGCCGTTGCTCAAGCCGCCAATCGTGACGGTGGAATCGTTGACATTAACAGTAATGGTGTTCGTTCCATAGGTGACAGTGCCGCTCGGCGTCTTCACACTGCCCGAAGACAACCGCACCGTACCGCTCGTGAGCGTCGCGCCGTTACTGGCAGTCGCCTCTACCGTGAGTGTCGTGCTCGGATTAAAAGTATCGCCGCTAATCGTGAAGGTGTCGCCCGCCGGTAGATTCACCGTCTTGGTTACCGTCGTCGTGAAGGTTTTGACTTCGCCCAAGCTGACGGAATTCAAATCGCCGATATTAGAGCCGGGGTCGCTTAGCGCGTATTTTGTGCCGTTGTAAGTGACGGTCGCTATCCTCTGCGAAGGAACGATATTGCCATCGGAGTCTTTGCCCACTACATATGCCGTGTAGCTCGTCGAGGAAGGCGTGGTCGTCAAATCGAGGTTGCCGTCGTCGTCGAGCGTCAAAATGTTGATATAAGTGCCCGAAGTGACGGTATCGTATTTAATCGCGCCGTCGTCGATTAGGGTTGAAAGGAGCCTGTCGGGAGTGCCGCTGGTTGAGTTGATTCTTGCCAAGTAGCCGCCCGCAAAGACTTGATAAGTCGTGGAAGTGTCGTTGCCGGTTATGGTGAAGGTGTCGCCCTCGTCCAAGGAGCCCAAGTCCGTCCACTTGCCGCCGCTTGCCGTAGCGGTGATTGTCCTGCTTGTGGAAGAGTCGCCGTCGTCCAATAAGCTGATTGTCGAGCTGGTTGTTTCTTGATAGACTGCCGTTTTCGATTCGCCTTCAGCGATGGTTACCGTGCCGTCGCCTACCGTCCAATCGCCGCCGGGCAAAAGATATTCGCCCGTAAGCAAAGACCAAAGCTCACTGCCCTTGCTCAAGCCCGTCGTTCTGTCATAAGTGTAAGTTTCGCCGTTTACAACGAAAGTCGTGCCGTTGGCGGGCGTGAACGTCAGCGGATTGTTTGTCGTTATCGAGGCGTTGACTCCGCTTGAAGTGCGCGGAATGATTTTCGGGTTGGCGTCGTAGTCTTCAAAGGTGACAGCCACGCCGTTTACCGTTACCGAGGTGAGATTCGTATTGGCGGTGTCGATTTTGGTTAGGGTGCGCACATTGCCGTTGATTGTGAACTTGCCGTAAACCACATCGGGCGGCTCTTCCGAATCGCCGACATCAGTTGCATTGCCCACCAAAACGACCGTTGTTGTCGGCGTGCTGCTGCTTATGGTTAAAGTACCGTCTATCGGCAATATCGGCGTCCAGTAGTCGGTCGAGCTGCTTGTCAAAAGATTGACGTCGATACCTTCGGAAGCAACATTGCTGAGCGTCGAGCCCGTCCACATAGAATAATTTGTCGCTTTTCCATTTTGGACGATGCATTTTACGAGCCCTTTGCCGGTTATGGTGTAGGTGTAGTCGCCGATTACGAATTTGTCATTGTCGAGCCCTTTGAACGTCGTGACGCGGTTGTTGTCGTCGTCGTAGCTGACTTCGATACTCATGCCGTTGCCCGAAGTGTAGCGATAAGTGACGGTGTTCAAGACGACTCTGTCATTGGAAGAGTCCAATCTTCCTACGGTTACGGTGTTGGCGTCGGCGTCGTAGCCCACGCTTAGCGTCGAACTGTTGGTGCCGCCCCTAATCGTCGAGCCGTCGGGCGTCGTGACAGTCTGCGCGTTGCCGTTTAAATCAATCGTGCCTTTCGTCAAGCTGACTGCCGTCGCCGTGTCGATATTGGCGTGTCCTGTGCTGGTGTCATAGTTGACGGTGAACAAATCGCCCGCCGTCACGACGAATTGAGTATCGCTGTTCGTGCCCGTTTTTATCGGTATCCCGCTGCTTCTGAAGTAAGCATCGTCGAACGTGACCTTTGTTACTTCCGGCAAGATTGTCACGGTCTCAAAGGGGTTGCCCGAATCGATATTGTTGCCCGTCGTGCTCAAGATGTAGCCGCCGCTGTCTGATTTGCTTAGCGTGCCGTAGATTTTATTGTTATTGTCCTTTTCGACGAGCAAAGCGGAAGTCGAAGTCAAAGAGCTGACCAGCGAATTCGATATTACCAAATTCGAGCCGTCTTCCACTTCCAGGCGATTAATCCAATTGCCCATGAGCAAACTTGCCGTTGCGGAAGTAGCGGTGCCGATATTCAACAAGTAGCTGTTGTCGCGCCGCACCACGCCGTTGGCGAGAACTTCAAAGGTAGAAGTATTTGTTCCGTCGCTTATGGTGAAGGTGTCGCCTTCGTTCAATTCGGTGACAGTCGCCACGCCGCCCGTGACGCTTACGCGTATGGTCTCGGAAGAATTGGTCGGAGTTATCGTGTAGTCGCCCGCAACGACCGCCTGCCCCACCTTTGGCGTGAACAAACCTCTGTATTGATTAATCGTGAGCGTCGTGCCGTTCGCGCCGCCGTCTATGCTTGCGCCGCCGCCTGAAGCCGCGCCGTCAACAAAAGTGAAATCCGTGGTTGAATCGGCTACGCTTATGCTTGCGCCCGATTCTTTGCCGGAAATAAATGCGCCGTTGTATTCCGTGCCGAAGGTGACGGTCTGCGCGTTTATGCTGACGGTGTTGCTTGAATCCCAATCGCTTTCGAGGCTTGAAAGGACGTTGGTGTTTCGCTTAATGGAATAGCCGCCTCCGTCCACTGTCGACAGCACGCCGTAGCAATTTTCCTTGTCGCTGCTTAGAATCATCCACGGGCTTGAGCTGCTTACGGTCTGCGGGACGTTCAAGGTGTTGTTGCTTATGAGAATGGTATTTGACCAATTGTCGTTGTTTATCAAATCGGCAACGGTGACAGTCGCGTCGATGGCGTTTGCAGTCCAGATGCGGTCGTTGTCGCTGACCAAGCCCACGGCGTTGCGGGTGTAAGTGACTTTGCCGCTGCCCGTGTCGACGACAAAGACGTCATTGCTTGCCGCCGAGGCATTCGAGGCGTTCATTGCGCCAATAGTCGCTGTGGCTACGCTTGACGTTTCGTCGACGGTAAAGGTTATGCCGTTGCCTGCGCTTGCGCCGATTGAGGCGGGAGTGGAGTGAATGGTCTGCCCGTTGCTTAGCGCGATTGTGCCGCCCGTTTGAGTGATATTTCTTACTGCGGAGCTGATAGACGCGCCCGCCCTTGCGTCGGTGACGGTAAAGGCGGTGGTGTCTTCCACTTCAAACGCCGCGCCCGATTGCACGCCGTAAATGTCTACGTTTTCAAAGTAGCTTGTGAAATTTACTTCCGCGCCGTCAACGCTTACGGTAGTGCCCGGCCAAGCTTCCGCTATCACCGAGCCGTTGGCATTTTTCGCCACATCCAAAGACAAGGTGCCGTCTTTGTTCGTGAAGTTGGCATAAAGCAATGCGGGGTTGGTAGTATCATTGACGACCAAGGCTGTAGGTGTCGTCGCGTTTATAACCAGGGCGTCGTTGCTTATTAGGTTGCCCCAAGCGGTTGAAGTCGGAAGAGAATCTTTCAGTTTGGAAAGGATAATCGGGTTGTTAAAATTAAATTCTTCATCTGTTTCGCGGGTGCCGAGCATGTATCGGGTGGGGTTTCCCTCGTCGCGCAAACCTACCGCCGTCATTTTGTAGGTTCCGCCGCCCTCTATGCTGAAGCTTTTATCTTCCGCCAAGGAATTTATGGAAGCGTCGGAGGCGTTCGCCGTTAAAACTACCGAAGCGTCGCCGATAGCCACGATTTGATTATCTAAAATCGTAACCCTGAATTGGTTATCGGATTGCAAAGAGCCGTTTTTCAAAGAAGCACGCGTAGCACCGCCCACTATTGCGTGAGGCAGTGAGTCGCCCGAACTTGCCGTCAATGTGACTACATAACCGTCGCCATCGAGCGTCGCATTGTCTTCGGTCACCATGAAGGTTGCCAAGCCGCTTGCTATCGTTATGCTGTCCAAGTCCGTGCCGAAAGTGAATTCGTCAATGCCGCCCGTTACGACAATTTCTTTCAGCTTAGCCACGTTGCTTGTTGAGGAACTTGCCTCCAAGGTGCAATTCGCGTCCGTTTTGGTGAAGACGCCGTAAGTTTGCTTGTAGTCGTTGCCTATGAGCGTTACCTTTGTCGAGGTATCGTAAGGCGGCAAGGAGGCGGAATCGTTGGTAGCGTCGACGGAAGCCAAAAGGTTCCAGGAATAACTTTCGCTTGAAGTCAAATCGGCAACGCTGACTGTGCCGCCGCGCAGGGAATGATACAGCCCGTCGGTTTCGCTCCAGATTCTGTACGTGCCGCTTGGTGACTCTTGTATGAAGCCCGCGCCGCGCACGGAATAATTTGCGCCGTTGTAGGTGAAGGCGTCATTATCGACGGACTCTAAGCCGCTGACTATGACGTCGTCCTTTGTTACGGTGAAAGTCATTCCGTCGCTTTTTCCGACAGTGTATGTCATGCCGTCGACAGTGAAGGTATCGCCCGTCGTGCCCGTAATTGCGGCAGATTTGCCGTCGCTTGAGATGGTGACGTTAATGTCATTGGCGGAGGTTACGACGAATTTTCTGCTTGCCAATTCGCTTGTGCCTTCGCCGAGGGTTATGACTTGTCCTGTATGCGCGCTGATTGTGCCGTTAATGAGAGTAATGGCGGTGGCGTCGGAGCTGATTGTCGTTTCTGAGGAATCGGACTTTTGGTAGACGGTAAAGGTTTTGCTGGTGCTGTTGACGGCAGTGACTTTAAAGGTTGCGTCGGTGGACGTCCTGCCCGTCGCGATACGCACGCCGTTAGCGAGGTTTTTGTCTATGGCAGTGCCTTTGCCGCCCGTCAAAGATATTGTGCCGACATTGGCGATAAATTGTGCGGCATTGCCGTCGCCCGCCTGCAAGGTGTAAGCGTTGCTCAAGGTGTCTGTGGCGTCGACCAAAAGCTCGGCATATTTAATCGTCGGGGTTAAAGTGTCGTTGACGACAACGGCAAGCCCTCTGTGAGTATTGCCGATTTCAAGAACTTTGTCGGTGCCTTCGGGCTGAATGAAACCGCTGACACTGTCCCTGAGCTTGCTTAAGTCTACGGAAACTACGTCGTTGCCGTCGACCGTTGCGATTTCGCTGGAAAAAACGTTATTGCCCGTGCGCAAGCCGACATCGTCGCGATAGTAAGACGTGCTACCGATATAGAATGATTCGTTCTTGTCTATGCCCGTGATGAGTGAAGTGGTGCCGCTGACACTGATATTAATGCCGTCGCCCGAATCGGAGGGAACATAAGCGATAGAATTGACGGTGGGCGAGGCCGTGTTGAGCTTAACGGTACCGCTTTGCAAAGAGACGTCGACATTGCCCGTAACGGAGGCGACCTTTGAACTGGTGCCCGAACTCATATTGACGGGCGCGACAGTGTAATTGCCGTCGGATGTGGTTTTTAATTGCGTGGAGGCGGTGCTGAGGGTTATCGGGATATTTGCAAAGTTTGTGTCGAATTGAACGGTCAAATCGCCGTCAATGGTGATGCCCGTCAATTTATTGCTAAAGCTGTCGTCGTAAGTCAGTGAGTAAGTATCGTTGTCAACCCTTGTCAAGTAGCCGTAGGGTTTTGAATAATTGTCGTAGTCGATAATCGTAGCGGTTTGCCCGACAGCCAAAGTAGACGAAGAGATTGTAAGGTTGCCGCTCGTTGAAGAATCGGTGAGGACGGCGGGGACAAAATTGGTGTTGTCGAAATTCCAATCTTCTGCGACGTTATATTCGCCGGTGGAAGTGATTGTTAAATCGCCGCGAACTTTCAAGACTCCTTCGGATACGGCTTGCAGACCGGCGGCGGTGACAGTGTAAGTAACGGTTTCGTTGTTAATGGTCGTGGTAAAGGATGAGTTTGTTGAAAGATTGGAAACGTAGCCCGAAGTCGAATCGTTTTGGTAAACGAGATTCAAGGTGTTTTTAACGGATTTGTAGACGACAGTGCGCTCGGAGGTTTCTGTAGTGGTAACGGTATAGCCTGCGCCAAGGGCGATTGTAGCCTCTGAATCGTCGGTCGTTATGGTTATGGGGTTGCTTGAATCGACGATAAGCCTGACGTCGTTGTCCAAAATATAAGTGCTGTTCCTGCCCCTTATAGAAGACTCGCCCGTAACGGTAACGGAGCCGCCGTTTGACGGCGAAACATAAATGTTTGAAGTTGAGGTGCTGGTTGAGCCGGTGGCAGATTCAGTGATGCGAGTGACCTTTACACCATCCAAAGTGATGTTGCCCGAGCCGAGTATGATTACGTCCGGATTAACGGAGAGCGTGTAAAATACTCTTTTCCTTAGCGTGCCGTTCGTGAAGTAATATCTTTGTTGACGGTCAAAGGTCTGGTGCTGGTGCCGTTGTTGCCGCTATTGTAAATGGTGTAAGTATTGCCGCCCAAATCTATGGTGAGGTTGTCGGCGACGGTATTGGCGATTGTAAAATGGGATTCTGTGCCGCTTGCTTGCAAAGTAATGGTATCGCCGGTGGAAGCGTTGTTTATCGCCGAATTTAGGCTGCTGTAAGTGTTGCCGGTGCTTAACACAACCCAAGAGGCGAAGCGTTGCAAATCGAAGGTGAAATCCTTCATGGTTAATATCTCCTTTCCGTGCTTTTCGTCATAAAGTTAAATCGGAAGAATCGCGCTGTTTCTTTAACGGAATTATATCAAAGAATTCTGCGAAAAATCTTGAAACTTTCGTTAAAAAAAAGGGACAACGGGAACTAAAAATCCTGTCCCTTGTCCCTTAGCCGTAGTCTTATTTCAGCATGGCAAGCATGGTGCCCGCCGCGACCGCAGTACCGATGACGCCCGCGACATTGGGACCCATGGCGTGCATAAGGAGATAGTTGCCGGGTTTGGACTTCATGCCGACGAGTTGGCTGACGCGCGCCGCCATAGGAACAGCACTGACGCCCGCCGAGCCGATTAGCGGATTAATTTCGCCGCCCGTCACTTTGCACATAATCTTTCCGAAAATCAGACCGCCCGCCGTGCCGCCCATGAAGGCGACCAAGCCGAGCCCGATAATCAGCAGGGTGTCTGCACGGAGGAAAGATTCGGCGTTCATTGTCATGCCCGTGCCCGTGCCCAAGAAGATTGTCACGATGTTAATCAGCGAGTTCTGCGCGGTATCGCTCAAGCGGTCTGTGACGCCCGATTCTCTGAAAAGATTGCCCAACATCAAGCAACCGAGCAAAGCAGCGATAGGCGGCAACAACAGGCTGATAAAAATCGTGGAGACAATCGGGAAGACGATTCGCTCAAATTTCGTGACGGGGCGCAGTTCCTTCATGACGATTTCGCGCTCTGCCTGTGTCGTCATCAATTTCATAATCGGCGGCTGAATCATAGGCACGAGCGACATGTAAGAGTAAGCCGCGACCGCGATTGCGCCCAAAAGATGCGGGGCGAGTTTCGTTGACAAGTAAATGGACGTGGGACCGTCCGCGCCGCCGATAATGCCGATAGCCGCCGCCTCATGCACGTTGAAGCCGACAAGCATTGCTCCGCCCAAAGCGACGAATACGCCGATTTGAGCGGCAGCACCGAGTAAAAGCGTCGAAGGTCTTGCCAAAAGCGGGCTGAAGTCCGTCATTGCCCCGATGCCCAAAAAAATTAGCGGCGGAAAAATTTCATTGGTTATGCCGAAATTAATTGCCTTCATGACGTTCATTTCTTCGCCGAAAAAGCCCGTGTTCGGGAAGTTGGCGAGGATACAGCCGAATGCTATCGGGCCGAGCAAAAGCGGTTCAAATTCCTTGACGAACGCCATGTAAAGCAGGACGAGCCCGACCAAAATCATAATGCCGTTGCCCATGGTGAACGCCGAAAAGCCGCTGTCATTCCACACCGCCTGGAGCGACACGCTGAATGCATTTAAAGCTTCCAAAAAAAATCACTCCTTTATTTGCGATGCAACGGATTAAATCTTGCGGACGCCCGCCACGCCGTGTTTTCGTGATTGACGATGCTTACCGCCTTGATTTGTCCCGAAAAGCCGTAAGCCGAGATGGCCGCCGATATTGCCGCGATAACTTCGGGCGAAATGCCCTCCTCAATGACGGGCGCGGGTGCCGGCGCGGGCGCAGACGTCGATTTGACTGCAACGAGCGGTTCGTCGTCCGCTTCCTGCGCGGGCTCTGCCTTGGGCTTGGTCGGGTCGACGATGTGTATCAGCTTAATCAGATACATCAAGACCACGAGCACAATGAAGACGACCGTCATATTTATCATCATGATAATGAGCGGATTCGTCGTTACCGGGGAATGTTCCATGAATAAAATCACCTCGATTGAAATTTGCAAAGCTTAGACGATTTTAAACTTCCCGCGCCTTAAAGTCAATTACGGTTTTAGCAGCGCCCGCCAAAAGTACCCGTTCTCGGTCAGTAGCGCATCCAGGTGCGCCTTACTTTTTATAAACAGCTCCTAGGGACTGTGGACAATTCATTTTAACCAGAGAAGAATAGCAGCAAAAAGAA
>CAMJMR010000064.1 GCA_946407095.1 uncultured Selenomonadales bacterium
TTGTTTTACTTGCTTCTGTCGTTATTCACTTTTAATTTACCAACAACCCCTAGGACAACATCGTTGCCGTCAAGCGCAACTTCGTTAATCTTCGCGCCGCCGTCTATTGAAATGCTGTCTTGCCCCGCCGTGTAGTCGGTGATGGTATCCGAGCCCGCGCTGTGGACGAACAAATCTTTGCCCGCGCCTCCCGTAAGCGTATCGTTACCCGCGTTGCCGTTAAGAATGTCGTTTGCCTTGCCGCCAATCAGGACGTTGGCGAGTTCGTTGCCGTTTATGGTGAGGGCTTTAGCCGCCTGCGAGCCGTCGACTGTGACAACGTCATCGCCTGCCGTGAATGTCCCTTTGAACGCCGAACTCAACGTGACGCTTGCGCCCGCTATCGCTCTGTCCTTGAAGTAAGTTTGCGTTGATTCGGTGCCGTCCGCGTCGACGATTGTAACAGTCTTGCCCGCCGTCAAGTCGTCGCTGTCGACTTTCTTGAGCGTAAGGGTGCCGCTGCCAATCTTGAAGACAATATCGCTTGTTTTGCTGACGGAAAAGCCCGAAACGCTTGCACCCGCGCCGAGGCTGACCTTGTCGCCCGAAGAGTAGCCTTGGATGACGTCCTTGCCCGCCGTGTATACGAAAACATCTGCGCCGTTGCCGCCGACAAGAGTATCGTTGCCTGCCGCGCCGCCGTTTAGCGTCGAGCCGTTCGCACCCGCAAAAATCTTGTTGGCATTGGCGTTGCCGACGATATTAACCGCGTCCGTCGCCGCCGAGCCGTCGACATTCGCCAGCGCGGAGTAAGCCGAGGCAGACGCGTCAAAAGCCGTCGTCGAAGCGGTGAGCGTGACGTTTTTCTTTGTTGCGTTGAAAATCTTGCCGTCCTCGAAGATATACGTCGCCGAAGTCTTCTTGCCCGTCTGGAAGGTGATTTTCTTGTCCGCGCCGTCCGTTATGGTCAACGAATCACTGTCGCCGTAGCCGAGGACAACATCGTTGCCACTTAGCGCAACTTCCTCCATCTTCGCGCTGCCGTCGATTGAAATGCTGTCTTGCCCCGCCGTGTAGTCGCTAATGGTATCCGAGCCCGCGCTGTGGACGAACAAATCTTTGCCCGCGCCGCCCTGCAGAACGTCGTTGCCTTCGTCGCCGTAAAGCTTGTCGTTACCTGCGCCGCCCGAAAGGGTATCGTCGCCCGCCGTGCCGCGAACATTCCGAAGTTAGGCCGCCGTACCGATTTTTAAACCGGACAAGCTGGGCACTTCTTCGAGCAAAATTGAGCCCGTGCCGACTTTGACGAGAATATCATAATAACCGGTGTAATCCTCATCATAGTAATCATCGTAGGCGAGTTGCGTTGAATAGGTGCCGCCGCTGATTTGCAATACGGACGTTTCATTGAAGTCGCGAATAACGTCGTCGCCGTCGCCCTTGGCGTATGTGAAGAGAACATTGCCGCCGATATTTTCGATATAATCATTGCCCTTGCCGGCGTTGATTGAAGATCCCCCACCGTCATAGACGTCGTATTGGTCATAGTAGTAGCCATTGGTAATGGTGTCGTCGCCGTCGCCGCTGACGATTGAAGCATATCCGCCGCCGTTTTTAATGCTGTCGTTGCCCTTGCCGCCGTTGATTGTGGCAGACCAACCGTCGTCATTGTAAATTTCATCGGAGCCGTCCCCGCCGTTGATTGAAGCATAACTGCCGCTGTTGTAAATGCTGTCGTAGCCTTTGCCGCCATCGATTGAGACACGGTAGGCGTATTCGTTGCGGATGGTGCCGTCGCCGTCGCCCGCGCTGATTTTGGCGTTCGAGCCCAAAGAATATGCCGAGGAATCATCATCTTCTTCGATATACTCGTTGCTATTAAGGACAGAGTCGTTGCCGCCGAGTGCTTGAATGGTGACGTTCGCTCCGGTGTTGTAAATGGTGTCCGCGCTACTTGTCCCCGATACAAGCGTGCCGACCGTGCTGTTACTGATTACCGCCATAAAAATCTGCTCCTCCTAAAACAAAGCCGAATAAACTTCCTGTAATTAAAATTTATTATAGAATTTGCGAATCGATAAATCCATCGCGTTAACGAAAAATTTTAGTCGCGCATAAAAAAAAGACAGCCACGATTTTTTTTCGTGACTGCCTGAAAATTTTTGGAACGATTCAGCAACGATAGCGGATGTCTTCAATGAAAATCCGACCGGTGTTGATTTTGCAAGCAAGGTCATAGAGAGCCGCACTGCGCAGGACGGGGAAGCCGTTGCCGTCGTAGTAGCGGTTCGGTTTGTCGTCGCTATTGTGCGCTTCCATCTTGGTGCCTGCGCGGCGGTAGAGTTCGCCGAGCTTGTTGACGCTTGCGTCCCAGTTGTTGGGGTCGAAGCCGATATTACAATACCTATGGAGATACAGCATATCCTGGTAGGATTCGGCTTGAGTGCCGCCCGCCACGAAGTCGAGAGCCTCATCGTCGAGCTTTTCGTTTTCCAGAGCCGCTTTGAGTTCTTCGGGGGTGTAAGTCTTTTCTGCCATTGTTATCGTCTCCTTAATGTTCAGTTGAAATTTCTTTCTGCCGCTTATACGTTCGCCGCGCAGATTCGTTACAAGCCAGTTAAAAATATTTTCAAGCGGGCGTCTCCGCCGCGTCGACAACTTTGCATTGATAAGCTCCGTGAACGCGCGGTATTTCCTTCGCGGGTCGGCCGTAAGCCGCAAGCAGTTCGTCGACGTATTTCATCACGACGGCAACGGGGATTTTCTTCATGCAAGCCAAATTGTCTTCGCCTGCGCGGGGGCAAGTGTGTCTGCCGCAAGGATGGCATGGTTCGGGCGATTTGATAAGAATGTCTTTCGCGTCGTAGGGATAGAAGCCGGGCACGGGCGACGCGCCAAACATCGTGACGATTGGAATATTCCGCGCAACGCCGATATGCATAGGCCCCGAATCGGTCGTTAGGAACAGCACGCAATTATCCAGGAAGCCTGCCAACATCGCCAAGCTGAAAGTGCCCGTGAAAATTTTCAAGCGGTCGCTGTCCTTATGTCGCATCTTCGCCACGCAGCCCGAAACGATTTCCCTGTCCATGGTGCCGCCCAAGAATGCCACTCCGTAGCCGCGCTCAATCAGAAGGTCGGCGCACTCGGCGAAGTAAGAATCAAGCCAACGCTTCGTCAGCCAACTCGCCCCGACATTGAACGCCACGACTTTTCTTTCGCCGAAATTGTCGCGGAAAATTTTCGCCGCCTCGCTCTCGGTCTCGGCGGGTATCCACATCTCCAGCCCGTTGTCGTAAATCTTTTCCACGCCGACAGCCTGCTTCAAGACGTCGAAGTGCGAATGAACTTGATGCTGCGTGCCGGGCATGTATTCAACCTTAAAGCCGCGCTTGATGTGGCGGGCGATTGAGGGATTAGGCAAAACTTTATCGAACAGCAACGCAAAGCCGGGCTTGCTGTAGCCGACAATCCTTTTCGCGCCGCTGAACGCCGCCAAGGCACTTGCGCGCTCGTTGCGGTGCAGATTTATCACCAAGTCGAATTTCTCTGCGCGGATTTTGAAAATGAACTTGATAAAGCTCGGCAGGTGGTCATCGACGCCCTTTTTGTCGATTAAGATACACTCGTCGAGGTTTTTGTTGTATTGCACGAGGTCGGCCAGTTTTTTGTCGGCAAGCAATGTCAAATGCGCCGTCGGGAAATTTTTCCGCAACGTCGTCAAGGCGGGCGTCACCAACATCAAATCGCCCAAGTGCATCAGGTTTATCACTAAAATTTTCATGGCGCGGCTAATATAGCAGAGGCGCACGCTTTTGGCAACAGAAAACCCGCCGCTCAATCCGATATCGCCTCCGCCGTGGCTTGCCCGCCTAATAATCTAAGAAATTGAATCGCCTTGCTGATATTCCTTTACAAGACGGCGTTTGCTTGTTACAATTTACGGCATGAAGAATATCATTAAGACTTTCGAGGGTGAACCCCTTTGCTTGACAAAACTGTTTGATTCGTTAAAATCACTTTACTTAGCCGATACGCCGCGCGAAAAGCTGGTAGTAATCCTTGGAGCGACGGGCACGGGCAAAAGTGCGTTGGCGATGACGTTGGCGGCAGAGTTCGGGACGGAAATCATATCGGCGGACTCAATGGCGGTGTATCGAGGCTTCAACGTCGGGACGGCGAAACCTGCGCGGTCGGAGCTTGAACGAATTCCGCACCACATGATAGACATCTTGTCGGCGGAGGAAAAGTTCAGCGTCGGCGAGTTCGTTCGGCGGGCGCGCCCGATAATCGGCGACCTGAACAGGCGCGGCAAAGTTCCGATAATCGCGGGCGGCACGGGTCTTTACATTCAAGCGTTGGTTGAAGGCTACGAGCTGTCGGCGGGCAAAAGCACGGTGAGCCACTACAAACGGACGGGCGAGCTTGTGTACGCCGCGCAGGTCTACGGCTTGACGGCGGAGCGCAGTGAGCTTTACGACAGAATCAATCGGCGGACGGAGGCAATGTTCGCGAACGGCTTGGTCGAAGAAGTCAAAGCGTTGTTGGCGAGCGGGATAAGCCCCGATTCGCAGGCGATGACGGGTATCGGCTACAAGGAGACGGTTGAGTATCTGCGCGGGCAGTCGACGCTTGAAGAAACGATGTCAAAGGTAAGTCAAGCCACGCGGAATTTCGCCAAACGCCAGATGACATGGTATCGGCGGATGAAATACATTCGGTGGCTAAAAATATAAAACAAAGGAGCGATTAGTAAATGGCAGCAAAGCAAATCATCAATCTGCAAGAAAATTTTTTGAACGCGGCGCGCAAAGAAAATGTCCCCGTGACGATTCACTTGGTAAACGGCTTCCAGCTCAAGGGCATGATTCGCGGCTTTGACCAGTTCACGGTCGTAATCGATTCAATGGGGCGTCAGCAGATGGTGTTCAAGCACGCCATATCGACAATCACGCCTGCGAAACCGCTGGGCACGAAACCGCCTGTCGAAGAAGAAGACGAAGCGGCGGAAGACACTGCGGAGGACAAGGCGGAATAAATTTTTCTGCGGGGCAATAAAATGATTCGAGGCTTTGAGATTCTCGGCGAATACGACGGAATAAAACTTCCGGCGCGAAAGACGGCGTTCAGTGCGGGCTACGACCTGGAAGCGGCAGAGGACGTTCGCGTAACGGAAAGGCAAATTTCGTTGGTGCCGACGGGTCTCAAGGCCTTTTTTCCTCCCGATGAAGTTTTGCTGATATATTTGCGCTCAAGTCTTGCAGTCAAGCACGGATTGATTTTGGCGAACGGCGTGGGCGTGATAGACGCGGATTATCGCGGGCATATCATCTTGCCCGTCACGAGTTTGAACGGCGACTTTGAAATCAAACGCGGCATGAGGATAGCGCAAGGCATCTTCCAAAAGTATTTGACAGTTGACGGCGATACAATCGGTGTCGGCGCGGTGCGGCGCGGGCGTTTCGGTTCCACGGGAGAATTTTGACATGGGAGAAATTGAAATGAACAATTACGAATTCATCATGGCTAAAATCAATCAGCTCAAAGAAAAATATCCGTCACTTCGGACACGGACGGACGATTATGTTTTTTCCGCGCTCTGCGTCAAAGCCAACTTTTACAAAAACCCTGCGCTGATTTTAAACGAAAGCGACTTCGCCAATATGATTGTCGACAGCCCCAACGACGGCGGCGCAGATATTTTATTGAGCGACCCGAATTCTGAAACGTCAGACCTTGTTATCGGGCAATCGAAGTTTTGTAAAAGCATTTCGTCTGAAGAAGTGCTTAACGCCGTGCGCAAGATGGCGGACTTTTACAATGATATGAAAGCGGAGCATTTTGAGCAGTTTAATTCGCGTGTGAAAAGTCGTTTCATCACACTCGATGCTGAAGTCGGCAAAGAGTCAAAAATTCATTTTGTCTTTTACACATTCGCGCCGAAGAAGGGAAGTATAGACACAACTTATATTGAAAGAAAATTTCGCGAGCTGTTTGTTGATTCAAGCACGATTGAAGTCTCGATACTTTTCGCCGACGACATAGCCGAAGAAATTCGCGATTCTGAATCCAGACGACAAACCGTTGAACGCGGCAAAATTCGTATAGACAACAGAGGTAATCATTTATTTTACGGTGAAGCGGCAGTCATTGTTAATGTGTCGGCTCGTTCTATTGCCGACCTTTATACCAATCACAACACACATTTATTGGAACTCAATTTACGGCATTACATTAAAGGCAAAGGAAAAAGCGAACAGAAAGTTGACAACGCAATCAATGAAACTATCAAGGATAATCCTGAATCGTTTTGGCTCAAAAATAACGGTATTACGATAACATGTGACGATTTTAGAATTGACGGGCGTGAAGTTCATTTGAAAAATTTTTCAATCGTCAATGGTGGGCAGACTACTTATTTGCTCAACAAAAATAAAAAATTCATTAACGCGCATGATTTTTATCTTCCGTGCAAAATTATAAAAAACATAGGTGACACTGAGCGAGAAAGAATTCAGTTTAGTTCAGAGATAGCTGAGGCAGCCAACTCCCAAAAACCAATTAAACCTGCCGATTTGCTGGCGAATGCCCCTGAGCAACTTCGTTTTGCAAAGGCAATGCTCGCGGTTGGTTTATTTTATCAAACTAAACGAGGCGGAGAAATTCCGCCAAGATATCATCGTGCTTATTTGCATACTAAGTTAGAAGAAGTCGGCAAGCTGTGTTTGGCGGCGATATTTCAAGAACCTTGCAAAAGCAGAAACAATCCTTCCGCTGCATATAAAAATCCAGACGAAGAAGACAAAAATCCGTATTACAAAACGATTTTCAACGGAAATCAGATTCAGGTTGCTCAAATTTGCAAGGAGTTGCTGTATATCGATAGTTACTTCCCAACATTTCTGAAAAAATTTGACGCTGACAATGAGGGCATACCCAACGCCGAGTATAGAAAAGATTTCGCACACATTGCTAGAAGAACTTGCGTTGCGTTCGTCGCTCTCGCTGCAAGGGTTCATCAGGGCAACCTTACCGACGAAAATATTGCGACATTGACCTCCGAAAAATCTGATAAAAAAGTCTTGTACAAAATGCTTCGCACTCTTGACAAAATGAACTGCCTGTTGCCGATAAAACTTTACACAGATGATTACAAAACAACTTTGGACAAACTTTTTATGTTATTCATTCAATTCGGCGTTCGCGTATACAAATCTTCGAAGATACCAGCAACCAATTTTTTTAATGCAGACCAAAATTATTACAACATCTTGTCCGATGATTGGGTTGAGCTTAAAGTTAAGATCAACGAAATTTTCGCCGACGTTTAGGAGGTCAAATGGATTTATTCAGCAACGTTAATGACGACGCAAGTTACAAGCCGCTTGCCGAAAGGATGAGGCCGCAGACTTTGGCGGACTTCGCGGGGCAGGCTGAAGTTCTGCGCGGCGCGCTCGGCAAGATGATAGCTTCGGGACAAGTTCCGTCGCTTATTTTTTTCGGCGCGCCCGGCACCGGCAAGACGACGCTCGCAAAAATCATAGCCAACACGACCGCAAGCGAATTCGTCAAAGTCAACGCCGCCTTGTCGGGGATAGCCGAACTGCGCGGCATAGTCAAGGAGGCTCAGGAGCGGCGCAAGTTCTACGGCAAGCGCACGATTCTTTTTATCGACGAGATTCACCGCTTCAACAAAGGTCAGCAAGATTTTCTGTTGCCCTACGTCGAGGACGGACGCCTTACCTTGATAGGCGCGACGACCGAAAACCCGTTCTTTGAAGTCAATGCCGCTCTGCTAAGCCGCGTGAAAATCGTCCGCCTGTCCAAGCTCACGCCCGCCGATATTGGGAAAATCCTAAGCCGCGCAGTCAACGTTGAGAAATTTTCCGTCGAGGAGCGGGCATTGGAGATTATCGCGGACTTCGCGGACGGTGATGCCCGTATGGCTTTGAACTTGTTGGAGCAAGCGGCGTTTGCGGGCAAAGTGACTGTCGACACGCTCGGCGACCTGCTCGGCGAAAAAATTCGACGCTACGACAAAAAGGGCGACAATCACTACGACACGGCAAGCGCGTTCATCAAAAGTATGCGCGGCTCGGATGCCGACGCGGCGATTTTCTACTTGGCGAAGATGATTGACGGCGGCGAAGATTTGAAGTTCATTGCGCGACGAATCGTAATCTGCGCGGCGGAGGATGTCGGCAATGCAGACCCGCAAGCGTTGATTTTGGCGAACGCGGCGGCTCAAGCGGCTCAATTCGTGGGTTTGCCCGAAGCGCGAATCATTCTTGCGCAAGCCGTCACCTACATAGCGGGCGCGCCCAAATCCAATGCGGCCTACCTTGCGATTGACAAAGCACTGGCCGACACACGCGGCGAAGTCCCCAAGCACTTGCGCGACACGAGTTACAAGGGCGCAAAGGCATTCGGTCACGGCAAAGGCTACAAGTACCCTCACGACTTCGACAATCACTTCGTCAAGCAACAGTACTTGCCCAACGAGAAAATTTCAGCGCGCTACTACGAGCCGACGACTCAAGGCGCGGAGGCTGCGATTAAACGACGGCTTGACACCTTATGGCGCGACTAAAATAAAAATCCCCCGCCGGCTTTCGGCGAGGGAAATTTTTTTTGATAAGCGGAATTTAATCGGCGTTAATGATTTTGCATTGGCAATTCTTCATGACGTCGAGAGCCTTTAGATGAGCTTCGGGGGAACTGCCCGCGCAACAGGCCGCGTCGATTTGAATGCGCTGTTCGGGATAGAACGCCTTGATTAGCAGAGCGTTCGACACGACGCAAATGTCGGTGCAGACACCCGCGAATTCGACGACTTCATAGGGCTTGAGCAGCGACGGCAGGCGCGTCGAGCCAAATGCTTTCTTCTCAATGACGGCTTTGGCGCGAGGAATGAACTTTTGCAATTCGGGGACAATCTGCCAACCTTGCGTCTTCTTTATGCAGTGTTCGACCGGCAAGTTCCTGCCCTCCTGCGTCTCAAGGTAGTTTTCGGCGTGCGTGTCTTGCGTGAAGATTAAATCGACCGCGCCCTCCGCGACTATCTCATCCAACTTCTTGACCAGGCGCGGCAACATCGCCTTTGCCTCGTTCGTGCCCAACAGCCCGTGTACAAAATCGTTTTGCATGTCGATTATTATCAATGCCTTTGCCATTCAAGTTCCTCCTAACTTCAAGCCCAATGCGCAGGCTGTCAAGCCCGCCGCTACGCTGACGACAACATTCGCCGCCGCCGAGAAAATCTGTCCGTTTTGAATCAAAGCCAACGTCTCCGCCGAAAAGGACGAAAACGTCGTGAAGCCGCCCAAAAATCCTACCGCGACGAAAAGCCGTACCGAATCTGCGCGGCCTGCCAAAATGCCGATAACCAAGCCCATCAGCAGACTGCCCAAGACGTTTGCGGCAAGCGTGCCCAGCGGAAAGTTGCCGAGCTTGCCTGCCAATGCCGTCGTCACCAGGAAGCGCGACACCGCTCCGAGCCCGCCTCCGACGAATACCAACAATAACTTTGTCATGAGTCCTCCAATCCCGCAACGGGGCTTGTGATTGAATGCGCCCTGCGCTATAATTCGGCGGTAAAATTTTAAGCGAGGTGTTCAACATGTGTAAGGAATGCGGTTGCGGCGCAGGCGGCGGCAATACCCGCTTGCAGTTCACGGCGAAGGGCTACACTCAAGAGAGCGCGGCGACTGTCGAGAAAACTCTTTTGGGATTGGCGGGCGTGCTGTACGTCCACATACACGCCCACGACGGCGAAACGACTGTCGACTACAACCCCGCCAAAACCAAACTCAAAGAAATTTTGGCAATCTTAGACGACAACGACGTCGAGGCCGACATTTGACGGTACCACGGGCGAACTTTTTCAACGGCAACAGTAGTGGATGCTCCGTGCCCGCAAAGCAAGCGCGTCTCATCGGGCAAGGAGAAAACTTTATTCCTAATCGTGTCCATCAAATCGCGTTCGCTGCCGCCCGCCAAATCGGTGCGCCCGTGCCCGCCGAAAAAAATCGTATCGCCGACGAAAGCAACCGAATCTTTCGCGCTGTAGTAAATCGTGCCGTCGAGCGTGTGACCCGGCGCGAAGATGACTTCCAGCTTGAAGGCGGGATTGGCGGACGAAACAATTTCTGCGCCGTCAAGAATCGTCACGTCGTCAAGGATTATCCCTTGCCCGAAAAATTTTGAGCCGTTGTTGAAAGTGTCCGTGGCGTAAAATTTTCCGCCCTTGCCCATGCAAACGGGGATGTTCAAAGCGCGCTGAATCTCGTTGACGGCGCCGATATGGTCGTAGTGCCCGTGCGTGAGCAAAATTTTTTCTATCGTGAAATTTTCGCGGGCGATAGTCTTCAAGAGTTCGGAGGCCTGCGCGCCCGGGTCGATTAAGAATCCGCAACGCGTCTCGTCGTCGACGTAAAAGTAGGCGTTCTCTTGCATGACATCGGAAACGTCCACTTCGACAGTGAAAATCATATCGTTCGCTCCTTTGAATCAGCGCGTCGACTCGGCGCGTTTTTATTTTAGATTAATCTTCGCGGCGATTTTTTTCAGCAAGGTCAAGTCCTGTTCGTCCAAGGGCGGCGGGTCTTCGGGCTTCGGGTCGCCGCCGTTCAGGACAATCAGCTTTTCCATGGCCGAATTAATTTTTTCGAGTTCTTTGGCATAGGTCGGGCTCTTTAGCATTTCCCCGATAAGTTGCAACAGTTTCAAGACGGTTTGGAGGCTTGCCTTGTTGGTCTCTTCGATGGCGTTGAGTTTTTTGAGTTCGTCGGCGAGGACGGCAATCGATTCGAGTTCGGGCGGCGCGTCGGGTTTTTCTTGAGTTTGAACGGCGAGAAGGATTTTTTCCAATTCGGCATTGAGCGCGGCGGAATTTTCGTCCATGCCCGCGATAGTCAAGCGAATGTCCTCCGCGCTTTTTGCCAGCTGCGTCAAGTTGTCGAGTTCGGCGAGGCGCACGCGAATGACTTGCATATTTTCCTGCAAGACTTGCGCGGCGTCGCTGACGGAGTTCATGGCTTCGACGTTGGTTGAAGACGTTTCGCCAAATTTACTGCGCAGTTGTTGGAGCTGAATTTCTATGCGCTGATGATCCTCCTCGTTCGCCTGCGCCGTCTTGACCAGTGCCCGTCTTAAACTGACAGCCGCCAACAGCGCGCAGACCGCGCCGACAATCAAGCCTGCCGCGTCGTCAATCTTCAAGAGCGCGCCCAAACCAATCAGCGCGAAGAATAAGGCGCCGGCGTAGCCGTTTTCGCTTCCGTTCATGTTTCAGCCTCCGATAAAAAACTTTTGCGCGATTTTAACATTAAAGTTTTTCGATAGCAACCTTTGCCGCGAAGTTTGACGCGCGCACGCCGCGAATTGAAACCGAGATGCTACTTGCTTTCGACACGCGAATGTACAATGTAAGTGCAACGTAGTGGAAAAATATACTTCTGCGGGTGTT
>CAMJMR010000065.1 GCA_946407095.1 uncultured Selenomonadales bacterium
TTGACATGGATACAAAGGACGCTTGTCTATAAGTGTCTATGTTTTAAGTAGCAGACAAAACTAAATGAGCACATACGGTATCGACTTGGGCACAACTTATTCATGCATAGCGCACCTGGACGCCAACGGCAACCCCGAAGTCATTCGCAACAACGAGGACGATTCAAACACGGTTGCCAGCGTCGTCTTTTTTGAAAACGAAAACAACGTCGTCGTCGGGCAGGCGGCTAAGGAAAACGTCGAAACGGACGGCGACCGCGTCGTGCAGTTCGTCAAGCGCGAAATCGGCAAGCGTCCCGTCAGAGTTTACGAGTTCGACGGCAAAACCTACACGCCCGTCGAGATTAGCGCGCTGATTCTTACTCGGCTTAAGAATTTGGTTGAGGCGCAGGGCGGCACGATTGACGATGTGGTTATCACGGTTCCCGCCTACTTCGGGCTGGAGGAGCGTTCGGCCACTCGGCAGGCGGGCGAATTGGCGGGGCTTAACGTCCTTAGCTTGATTAATGAGCCGACAGCGGCGGCTTTGAGCTACTGCGCCCGTCAATTCCAGGAGGACAGGACGATTCTGGTTTACGACCTCGGCGGCGGCACTTTCGACGTGACCGTTGTCAAAATGTCGATGACGCAAAACAATTCGGGCAGCGACGTCCAAAAGATAACGGTCTTGTCGACAGGCGGCGATGACAGACTCGGCGGCAAGGATTGGGACGACAGACTTTACAATCACATTTTGCGCGCCTGTTGCGACGAAAACGGCTTGACGCCCGAAGACGTGGAGGCCGAAACCCGCCAAGACATTCGCAGCAAGGTGGAGGAGGCCAAGCGCAAGCTTAGCAAGAAACAATCGGCGAAGGTCAGAATTGACGTGAACGGCTCGCGCACGGAGATAACGATTAAGCGCACGGACTTTGAGCAGATGACTTCGGACATTGTCGCCAAGACGATGAACTTTGTCGACGCCACGCTTGAAAAAGTTCCTGCGGAGGCGATTGACACCGTCCTTTTGGTCGGCGGCTCTACCTACATGCCGATGATTATCAATGCGGTTGAGTCGAAGTTCCCCGGCAAAGTTCAGCAGCACGACCCCGACCAGGCGGTTGCCAAGGGCGCGGCCATTTACGCCAGCATGTTGGTTGAGGAAGTCGGCAACTTGTCCGCGCAAGGCGAAGAAAATTCGGGCGAGGCGACTTTCCCGCATTCCGAACAGCTTACGTCGAAATTCACCGTCGAAGACCAAACGCCGCGCTCATTCGGCCCGGGTGTCGTCGATATGAACGGCGCCAAGCACAAATACGTTTTGGAAAACTTCATCAAGATTGGCGAGAAGATGCCCGCCGTCTTTTCCAAGACGTACTACCCGCTTGAAGACAATCAGGAACTTGTAAGGTTGCGCGCCTTCGAGAACATGTCGACGGACGACACGCTCATTCCCTGCGTCGACGAGGAGGGAAACCCTCAAGCCACCGACCCCGCGCACAACGTCAAGCTTTTGGGCGAACTGATTGTGAACTTGCCGCCGAATACGAGCCGCGACACGCCGATTAAGGTTACGTTCAAAGTCGACGCGTCGGGCGTGCACGTCGAGGCCGTCAACACCAAGACCGACGAGAAATTTGAAACGTTCCTGCGCACCGAATCCGATATCGACGTCGAGCGCAGCGCAGTCCATCAGCTCCGCATTTCCTCCGACTGATTGAAAAATTAAAGCGCGAAAGCAACTTGGGTTATTGAGTTGCTTGCCGCGCTTTTTTTATGTTTGCAATCAAAAAGGGAAGCCTTGACGGGCTCCCCGTGAATTTCCGTGAAAAAATTTTTTAGTCTGCAGTGAACGGCAAAAGCGCGATGTTGCGGGCGCGTTTGATGGCGATTGTCACTTGACGCTGATGTTTGGCGCAATTGCCCGAAATGCGGCGCGGCAGAATCTTTCCGCGCTCGGTGGTGAAGCGGCGAAGCTTGACCGCGTCTTTGTAGTCTATTCTTTCGATTTTGTCGACGCAGAACGCGCAAACCTTCCTGCGCGGGCGCCGACCTCTTTCTCTGCGCATAATAATCCTCCTTAGGAATCAGAACGGCGTATCGTCGGGGTCAATGGGCTCGCCGCCCCAATCGTCATCCTTTTTGGGCGGAGCGGGCTCGCGTCTGCTCTGATAGCCGTCGTCGCTTGCGGGCTTGTTGTAGCCGCCGCCGTCGTCTTGGCGTTTTGAGCCGGCGAATTCGATGTTGTCGATAATCACGTCGACCGCATTAACCTTGACGCCGTCCTTGTTTTCGTAGCTGGAAGTTTGCAGACGACCTTCGACAAGTACTCGTGAACCTTTGGTCAAGTAGCGTCCGCAAAATTCGGCAGTCTTTTCCCAAGCTACCAGATTGAAGAAATCGACGGACTCTTTCTCTTTGTAACGGCGATTAATCGCGATGCCCATTCTTGCGTAAGCTTTTCCGCTTTGCGTGTAGCGGACTTCGGGGTCACGGGTCAGGTTGCCGGAAAGAAAAACTTTGTTCATTCTTTGGCCTCTTTCTCGTCGGAGCGAACGATCATGTGCTTAAGAATTTCGTCGGTGATTTTCATGACGCGGTCGCATTCGGCAACGCAAGCGGGCTCGCAAGTGACGTAGAACAACACGTAGAAGCCCTCGGACTCTTTTTTGATGTCGTAAGCAAGACGGCGTTTGCCCCAGCGGTCTTCCTTGGTGATTGTGCCGCCGTTGGCCGCAATCAACTTGGCGAACTTGTCGATGACGGCTGTGGTTGCCTCTTCTTCCATTGAGCGGATTATGAAGATAACTTCGTACTTCCTCAACTTTTGCACCTCCCTTTGGTCTTCGGCTCGCGCTTGTGTCACGAGCAGAGAGTTATAAAAAGACTTAACGGGCAGGAATTATATCACCGATTTTTTTTCAAGGCAAGGCGCGCGGAAAATAAATTTCACGGGCAACACGCCGCGTATTTGAGGCGCGCAAGGACGCGCGCCGCCGGCAACAGAAACAAGGATGTTTCTTTGCCGGCACAGACGGCTGACTGGGACGCGGGCATTACGACGGTGGTCGGTTGCCGCCCCTGCGAGGCGAATTTCTTTGCTACTTTCTTTCTTCGCTGAAAGAAAGTAGTTAATACCGACAAACTCAATTTCTCAACCGGCGCAATGGATTATTCCCGTCTGAAAATCGCATTGATATTTGCCGGCATAAAAGTTATAATTCGTTTGCTTAAAGCAAGGCTTCACGAATCGCGCAAAAATTTTTTATTCGGAGGTGAATGACTTTTGGGCACGGCAGAAAATTTCAGGGCAGTGCTCGCACAAATAGAAAACGCTCGCACAAGACGCGCCGCCCGGGACGAAAAAATAATTTTGGTCGCGGTCACGAAAAATCACGGCGTCGACTTGATGCGCGAAGCAATAGACGCGGGCGCAACCGACATAGGCGAAAATCGCGTGCAGGAGGCGGCTGAAAAATTTCCGCAACTCGAACGCTCTGTCACGCGCCACCTAATCGGTCACCTGCAAACAAACAAGGTCAAGCCCGCCGTCAAGCTGTTCAATTTGATTCAATCGGTCGACAGCGTGCACTTGGCAACGGCACTGGACAAAGCGGCGGCAACGCTCGGCAAAGTGCAGGACGTGCTGATTCAAGTCAACGCGGCGCGCGAACCGCAAAAGTCGGGCGTCTTGCTTGAGGACTTGAGCGCATTGGCAACGTTCGTCGACGCGGCGGAAAATCTTCGTCTGCGCGGGCTGATGATGATAGCTCCAAACTTGCCCGAACCGGAAGATTGCCGCCCGCTGTTCAAACAAATGCGCAAGCTGTTTGACGAAATGAAACCTGCGCGGGAGGCGTTCGACTTCCTGTCTATGGGAATGACGCACGATTACAAAATAGCGGTCGAGGAAGGTGCCAACGTCGTTCGGGTCGGCACGGCCATTTTCGGCGAGAGGGTCTACACATGAACGTTTTCGCGAGAGGAGCTTGAGCGAATGGAAATTATAGACAAAGTCAGTCGGAGCCTCGGCTTGTCGGACAAAGATGAGGAGAAAGAAACCGAAATGAGCACTAAGGATGAGCTGCCGCAAGGGCAGTCCGAAAAAAATGATTCGCCGATTCAACCGCCGCCCGCAATGTCGGGACACAATGTAGTTGACTTCAATTCGGCGATAGCGGCGAGGGATAACTTGATGACGAACAACAACAATCCTAAAAGCATGGTCAAATCAAAAATCACGACGGTCAGACCGAAAAACTTCGACGACGACGCAAAAGTCATAGCAGACTGCCTGCGCGAGGAAGTGCCTGTCATAATCAACTTGGAGGACACCAGTCCCGAACATGCGCGGCGGATTATCGACTTCGCGCTGGGCACGACTTACGCCATCGACGGCGACGTTCAGCAGGTCAGCGAATACGTTTTCGTTTGCACGCCCAAAACCGTCATGGTCACCTTCAACAAGGAAGAGCAAAAGCAGGAGCGCGATTTCTCTTGGCTCACGCGGAAATTGTAAGCGGAGGGTTGCCCTTTCGTTCGTTAAGCAAAAGGGCTCAAAGTCAACGCGGCTTGTCGTGTGCGGCGCGTCCGTCTGATTCGATGTTTCAATTGAATTTAAGTTTTAGGATCTACTTTTTCTTTGCTTGTCCAAAGAAAAAGTAGCAAAAAGAAAAGACCCCGCTACGCGCGGGGCGAAGGGTCGTTACCCGCGCCGCTCAAGATTTTCAGCGTGGTTGCGCCGACGGTTTTTGCATCACGCAAAAGCGTCGGCGGACGGCCGCCCGTCCTTGGGCGGCCTCGTCCCCTGCTACGTATTCTTTGCTTTTTCAAAAACCCCCGGCAATGCGCTGAAATTGCGTTTCGTCGCGGGTGGTTACTCTAAGCAGTGTCAAGTTGATGCGCGTCCTCTGATCCGCTGCGCCTATTGCGACCGGCACGCTTCTTAATTCGGGACTTAATCAATTTTCGGGAGGAAAACTTTGCAAGACACACGGGAAAAAATCATTCGCTACTACAAGGGCACCGAAGGCGAGGCAATGGCGGTTAAGCTTGTCGACTTCGCCGCGCAGGCACTCAAAAATCGCAAGTGCAAGCTTACGGGCTTCCTGTCGCCCTTTGAACAGGATATGGCGGGCGTCATTTCCAACAGCCTCGGCGAACTCAAAGCGGACTTTTACGGCGGCTACGGCGGAGCGGAACGTCAACGCGCCGCTTTTTGTCATGAAGACTTCAAAGGCACGCCAAATTTTGAAATTGCGGTCATCAAGGCGGAATGGAACGGCGAATTCGCGCGCCTGGGTCACCGTGACGTTTTGGGCTCGATTATGGGCTTGGGCGTCGACCGCGAATACATCGGAGACATCATCGCCACGAAAGACTTTGCTCGGCTGCTCGTCGATAAGAAAATGTGCGATTACTTCACCGCGAACTTGACGCAAATCGGCGGCACGCCCGTCAAAACATCCGTCGACGAACTGGCAAACATCACCGCCAAGGAGGAGCGCACCAAGGAAATTAAAGCTACGGTGGCTTCGTTGCGTGCCGATTCGATAGCGGCGGCGGGTTTCGGCATGTCCAGGAGCAAGGCGGCGCAGGAAATTGCGGCGGAAAAAATCAAACTCAACTGGCAAACCGTCAAGAACGCCTCGCAGTCGATTAAGGAAGGCGATATCCTTAGTATGCGCGGGCGCGGACGTTTGGAGGTAGCTGAGATTCGCGGTCAAACCAAAAAGGGTCGTGTCGGTGTGTTGCTTAAGCGATTTTTCTAAACACGAAACTGGAGGCTGTTGGTAAAGTAAGGAAAACGTTGCAGAGGACGAGGCCGCCCATGGACGGGGCAACGTGGACGTTGCATCCGGATAGCGCGTTGAAAGTCGTTGACGGCTTAAGGGAGGATGCCGCGTACCAGCTGTTCCCCCGCGTTGCGGGTCTTTCGCCGGTGAAAGAAAGTAGTATAAAACTCAAAAATCATCGACAATCCGAATCGAAGTCGTCAATCCAATTTACCAACACGTCCTAGTCGGGGGAGGTTGAAAATTTATGGCAATGACGGACGAGGAAATGAGCAAGTGTCAAAAAATAATTCACGGACACGCGATAGCGGCGGCGGCAGGCAATTTGGTGCCGATACCGGGCGTGGGGCTCGCAGCCGATACCGTGACGATGACGACAATGGCAATGGCCTTGGCAGCGGTATTCGGCGGCTCGATAACCGAATCGGTCGCCAAAAACATGGCAACAAACGCAATCGTGGCAACAATGAAGAAACAGCCCGTCAAAGTCATAGCGAAAGAAATTTCCAAAGTCTTTCCGATAGTCGGGCAACTGGTCGCGCCGTCAATCAGCGTGGCAATGCTTGAGGCGGCGGGCTGGCTTTTGGCCAACGACTTGGCGGAGGAAAAGGCTAAACGGAATGCCGAATTGCCGCCTCCGCGAACCGACGGGCACAATTTCAAATACGACAGGAAATTCAAACTCCCCGAACCTTAATTCAAAGGAGGGCGATAAATTTGCTTACGCCAATGGAAATTCACGACCACCAATTCAAAAAAAGTTTTCGCGGCTACAACGAAAACGAAGTCGACGACTTCTTGGACAAGGTGGTTGTCGATTTTGAAAAGCTCATGCGCGAAAACGAACGCCTCAAAAATCAGCTCAACGCCAACGAAAATGAACTTGACCACTACCGCAAGCTGGAAAAGACTATGAACGACACTTTGCTTGTCGCGCAACGCACTGCCGACGAAGTTATCAGCTCGGCACGGAAAAACGCCGACGACATGAAAGAGCAAACCGCTCGCGAATGCCAACAGATTCTTGACCAGACGCAATTTGAGGCGAAACAGCAGCTCGACGACGCCAACGCAAAGCGCGACGCGATTTTGGCGGAATATGCCAAACTCGTCAGCGAAAAGCATTCGTTCCTGCTGAAGTTGCGCACGACGCTCGAATCGGAATTGGGGCTCGCGGTGCAAATGCTTAGTGCCGTCCCGAAGGTGGAGGAGGCGGCTGTCAGACCTTTGCCCGAAGTCAAGCCCGCCGAAGAGCCCGCGCCGTCCGTCGAAGACGATTTTCAGCCCGAAGAATCGGAAACGCCGCCCGTTGAGGAAAAGCTCGCCGTCACCGACGAAACCAAAACTTACCAGCCCGTAAAGCCCGCGCCCAAACTCACCAAGGAGGCGGAAATGTGAAATCCCTGCCGAACTTTTTGAAAAAATTCTTGTCGATTGTCGAACTCATATTTGCGATAGCATACGTTCATTGGGATAAGGTTTTGTTCTTCGGCGTCGTCGGGCTCGACCAATTCACGAAGGCTCTGGTCATGAAGTCGATGGTGCCGGGCGAAACAATTCCGCTTTTGAAAAATATTTTCCACTTGACTTACGTGCTGAATCCGGGCGCGGCGTTCGGCATTTTGTCCAATCAGCGCATGTTTTTGTTGGCGACGGGCGCGGTGCTGATTGTGGCGACGGCTTACTTCTATCCTCTGCTGAAAAAGTCGGACGGGTGCCTTCAGCTCGGCGCGACCATGATTTTGAGCGGCGCGGTTGCCAATCTTATCGACAGGGTGCAGACGGGCTACGTCGTTGATTTTTTTGACTTCAGGATTTGGCCTGTCTTCAACGTGGCGGATATAGCGATTGTCTTGGGCATGGGCTTCATGATTTACGCGATACTTTTTCGGCTCGACGAGGGATTGAGCAAAGCGGAGTAGCCCTTTCTTCCCGCGCAAGAAAGGTTTCTAAGAATCATTTTGTTTAGAATCAACTTTTCTTTGCTTGCCCAAAGAAAAGTTGCAAAAAGAAAACCTCATGCTTGCCAGCGCGCATTCGCCCTCGCGGGGGCGTTAAGCGGTCGTGGACGAAACGTTAAGCCAACCCGAAACCGACTGTGCCCGCTTTGTTGCATCACGCAACAAGCCGCGGGCGGCCGCCCGTCCATGGGCGGCCTCTTCCCTTGCAATGTGTTCGCTTTAAGGAGGTAAGCGATGGTTTTCACTGTCGAAGAAAATTTTCAGCCGCGCAGGCTCGACCTGTACCTTAGCGAACGCCTTGCCGAAAAATCTCGCTCGCATATTCAAAAGCTGATTGACGGCGGGCGCGTCACTGTCGACGGCGCGAACGTCAAGGCAAGTTTCAAACTCACGGGCGGCGAAACGGTTTGCATTGAGGAGTTCGACACCGCTGACGTTGAATATTTGCCCGAAGATTTGCCGCTCGACATTCTTTACGAGGACACGGCGATTATCGTCGTCAACAAGGCGCGCGGCATGACTGTTCACCCCGCCGACACCGTCAAAAGCGGCACGCTGGTCAATGCGCTGTTGTATCACTGCAAGGATCTTTCGGGCATTAACGGCGTCAAGCGACCGGGCATAGTTCACCGTCTCGACAAAGACACTTCGGGCGTCATGGTGGTTGCGAAAACCGATGCCGCTCACGTCAGCCTCGCCGCGCAGATTAAGGACAAAATCGCGACGCGCACTTACTTGGCGATTGTCCACGGCGTCATAGCCGACAACGCGGGGATTATCACGGGAGCTATCGGGCGCGATAAGCTCGACCGCAAAAAGATGGCTATAACGCCCGACGGCAAGCCCGCCGTCACAGAGTTCAAAGTCCTTGAGCGGTTTGAAAATTTCACTTACGTTGAATGCAAGCTCCAAACGGGCAGGACGCATCAAATACGCGTGCACATGGCGGCGATAGGGCACCCGCTCTTGGGCGATACGAAATACACGGCGCGAAAGAATCCGTTCGGCATAGAGGGGCAAGCACTGCACTCGCACACGTTGAGCTTGATTCATCCGACGACGGGCGGGCGAATGACTTTCACGGCACCGCTGCCCGCCGACATGAAGGGTATTTTAGAGGTTTTAAATTTTTAATTAAGTATTGCAGTTTAAGGGGTTGAGAAGATTGTTATTTATTGAAGGGTTAGCACCAATTCTATGGCTGATTCTCGCGCTGAGTATATTGAAGTTGCCGGCGTGGAAAGCGTGTCCAATCGCGCTGATTATCGCATTTTCGGTCGCGTGGCAATTTTTCGGAATGCCTTTGCAAGATGTAGTCAGCGGCACGCTTGAAGGCGCACTGATGGCGATATGGCCTATCTTAGGCGTCATAGTCTCGGCGATTTTCGCTTACAACTTGACGGTGCAGACGGGCGGCATGGAAAAAATCAAAGACATGCTTAGCTCGGTCAGCACCGATAAGCGCATGTTGATACTTATCATTGCGTGGGGCTTCGGCGCGTTCCTTGAGTGTATGTCGGGCTTCGGCACGGCGGTCGCCATTGGCGCAAGCATGTTGGTTACGGTGGGCGTGCCGCCCGTCAATGCCGTTATCGCCTGCTTGGTCTCCAATGCCGCAATGAGTTCTTTCGGCTCGGTCGGTTTGCCTTTGTCGACGCTTGCCAAACTCACCAACTTTGACCCGCTGCAAATCGCCACGTACACGACGTTGCAACTGGGCTTTATGGTTATCCTTATGCCGTTTATCATGCTCGTCGCGTTCGGCGGGCTTAAGTGCCTTAGAGGAATGATTCCCGCGTGTCTTGTCGGCGGCTTGGGTTTCTGCATACCTTCGGTACTCGGTGCTGCCACTATGGGCGCGGACTTGGCGGGTATCGGCGGCGCGGTATGCTCTATGGCTTTGCTCGTCGTCTACGCCAAAAAATTTCCGATTAAAGACCCCGAATACGAAATTGACGACTTCGACGAAAACTTTTCTATCACGACGGGCGAGGCTGTGCGCGCTTGGCTGGTCTTCCTGCTGATTTTCGTGTTCCTGGTCATCTGCTCCATACCCTCCATTGCCGCCGTATTGAAGACCGTGGTTACCAAAATCATGATTTACACCGGCCCCGACGCCGCGCCGACTTCCTTCCAATGGATAACGACTCCGACGATTCTTTTCGTGTCGGCGGTTATCGCGGGCTTCGTCAATAACGCCACGTGCAGCGATATGATTAACGTCCTCAGCCGCACGCTCAAGACGCTCATCCCGACGTTCATCACGATTATCACGATTATCGCGACGGCGCGCATCATGGGCTACAGCGGCATGACTATGGCGATTGCAAATACTACGGTTGCGGCCACGGGCAATTTTTATCCGTTCATTGCTCCGCTTATCGGCTCAATCGGCGCGTTCATCACGGGCTCGGCCACGTCAAGCTGCGTCCTCCTAAGCAAGTTGCAAGTCGATGCGGCTTTGGCAATCGGTTTAAGCGAAACGGCTCAAGCGTGGATAGCGGCGGCCAATGCGGCGGGCTCATGCGTCGGCAAAATCATTTCCCCGCAATCGATAGCGATAGGCGCGGCGGCCGTCGGCGCGTTCGGCATCGAATCTCAAATCATGAAGTTCGCCGTCAAAGTCTACTTGCCGTTCGTGCTGATTATGGGTTGCGTGGTTTATTTCGGACAAGCTTTGTTGTGAACTTGAATAAAAAAAATTTCCCCCTCGACCGCGCAGGTTGAGGGGATTTTTTTCGGGTCGGCAATGCGCCGGCGAAGTAACCAGTTCCTAGGAACTGTGGACAAAAAGTGATAAAATATATTTCGGGTGAAACAAAATG
>CAMJMR010000066.1 GCA_946407095.1 uncultured Selenomonadales bacterium
GCGGCGGGCGTTATGGCGGTCATGGACGAACATCTTTTGATTGCAACGATACCGTGGACTTTTAACAACTACCAAGAGGCTCGTGAAATTATCGACACGACGGGCGGCGAATACTACAAAAAAATTCTCGCCTCCCAAGGCATGACATTCCTCGCATCCGCGCACAACGGTTTCAGACAAATCACTAACGGCAAGCATCCCGTCATCGTTCCCGAAGACGTTGCCGGTCTGAAAATCCGCGTGCCCGGCGGCGAGGTTTATTTTAAGTTTTGGCGCGCCTTCGGAGCCGACCCCGTGGCAATGAGCTGGTCCGAGGCGTTCACCGCGATTCAACAAGGAACTATCGACGGGCAGGAAAACGGCTTCAGCGTCACCAATTCCGCGAAAGTCAACGAAATTCAGCAATACATGACCGTTTGGAATTACACTTACGAAAATTATCTGTTCGTTGCCAACACCAAGATTTTCGAGAGCCTGGAGCCCAAGACGCAAGAACTTATCCGCGCCAAGGCTAAAGAGGCGTGCGAATGGGGACGCGACCTTGTCGAGAACGACGAAGAAAATCTTAAAGCTAAATTCCAACAGGGCGGCATGGAAGTCGTTACCTTGACGCCCGAACAGCTTAAGCCCTTCCAAGACAAGGTGCAGGGCGTCCGCAAGGAACTCATGGAAAAATACGGCGACGAGGCTTGCATAGCCTTCCGCATGAAGTGAGGAGGCAGAATTATGCGATACATTTTGGGGAAAATCGAAGACGTCATCTGCGCCATCTGCCTAATCATCATGACATCGCTGACCTTCGCCAATGTCATTGCCCGCTACGTTTTCAGCGCGTCGTTTTCCTTTTCGGAGGAGATAACGACTTATCTGTTCGTCATGCTTAGCTTAATCGGCTCGGCGGCGGCGGCGCGGCGCAAAGCACATTTGGGCTTCACGGCGATTCTCGACCTGTTCCCCGCAGGATTAAAGCGCGCCATCCAGGCAATGAGTTTCGGCTTGGCTACGCTGTTCTCGGCGGCACTGTTCTGGTACGGAATCAGCATGGTGCAAAGTCAAATCTTCCACGGACAAGTTACGGCGGGCATGCAGTGGCCGGAATGGATTTTCGGCTCGTTCGTACCGCTCGGCGCATTTTTCATAACGATTGAATTCCTGTTCCTGTTCCTCGACACGATAAGCGGCAAGGAGGGCGGCGCGAAATGATTGGTCCCGTAATTTTCTTGAGCTTTGCGGTGTTCCTCCTCGTCGGCACGCCGATAGCGATTTGCCTCGGCGTCTCAAGCGTCTTCGGTATGCTGATTGACGGCGCGGGGCGTCCGCTCGATACGATTATGACGATGTTGCCGCGCATCTTTTCCTCGGCGACAAGCAAATTCGTCTTGTTGGCGGTTCCGTTCTTTATCCTCGGCGGCAACGTCATGGAAAAGGCGGGCATTTCCGAACGTCTGATTAATTTCGCGCAAAGTTGCGTCGGACACCTGCGCGGCGGCCTGATAGTCGTCATGGTGTCGGTTGCGTGTTTCTTCGCGGCGATAAGCGGCTCGGGGCCCGCAACGGTTGCGGCTCTGGGCATGATTCTTATCCCCGCCATGGTCAAAGTCGGCTATCCCGCTGCGTTCAGTGCGGCGTTGATGGCGGCGGCGGGCGCAACGGGTATCGTCATTCCGCCGTCGATAACGTTCGTCGTCTACGGCTCGGTCGCCGATACGTCAATCGGCAAGCTGTTCCTGTCGGGTATCGTCCCCGGCGTCATGATTGGCATATCGCTGATTGTCGTGGCAATGTGGACGACTCGAAACCTTGACATTGAACTTTTGCCCAAAGCGTCAAGTGCAGAGCGTTGGGCGTCGTTCAAGGAGGCATTCTGGGGCTTGCTGATGCCCGGCATAATTTTGGGCGGCATATACGGCGGCATCTTCACGCCGACCGAAGCGGCGGCTGCCTCGGCGGTTTACGGTCTGTTCGTCGGATTTTTCATCTATCGAACGCTCAAGCTCAAAGACCTTTACGAAATCTTCGTCAACTCCACGACGACCACGGCAGTTGTCATGTTCATTACGGCTACGGCAAGTCTGTTCGCGTATATCTTAACCAGAGCGCGTCTCGACCTCGCGATAAGCGACGGGCTGATTGACATAACGGGCGGCAACTACATCATGTTCCTGCTTATCGCCAACGTCATCTTCCTTATCGCGGGCTGCTTCATGGACGCAACCAGCGCGGTCTTGATTTTCACGCCGCTGTTCCTGCCCGTTGCCTTGAGCCTCGGCATTGACCCGATTCACTTCGGCGCGGTCATGGTTTTGAACTTGTCAATCGGTCTCGTGACGCCGCCCGTCGGCATAAACCTGTTCGTCGGGTGCGGCATAGCGGACGTCTCGCTGAAAGACATATCGGTCGCCGTCATCCCGCTTATCATTGCTTGCTTGATAGTATTGCTTTTGGTAACATATATCCCGCAACTTCCGCTGTTATTCGTATAGCGCGGGAGAAAAATTTGTGGAGGATTGGTTACCATGAAGAAAACTTTTGCGGTGTTGATGCTGGCGGCTATGCTGTTCTCGGCGGGTTGCGGCAATACTATGGACGGCGCGAAGAAAGACGCTCAAGACGCCGCCGCCAAAGTCGAACAGAAAGCCAACGAAGCTAAAGACGCCGCCACTGCCAAAGTCGACGAGGCGAAGGACGCGGCAACTCAAGCGGCTGACGCGGCTAAGGACACAGCTAACCAGGCTGCCGACACCGCCAAGGAAACGGCTGATGCCGCTAAAGACGCGGCCGCCACTGCAATCAACGAAGCCGCCGATGCCGTGAACGGCAGAGTAGTTGCCCTCGGAGGCTTAATGCCCGGCAGTACTTCGCTTGACGACGTGAAGGCAATGTTCGGCGAGGCGACCGAAGTCAACGGCAAAGTCATGACGTTCGTCGACGGGCTCAAGGTCACGGTCGACGATGCCAACAAAGTCAAGACCATTACCACGACAAGCCCGTCCTTCGATTCGGGTGACGGTGTCTATGTCGGCGATGCCGATTACGCGCTCAACGAGTACTGCGGCCCCGCCGATGCCATTCGCCAAGTAAGTGACGGCGTCGAATACGAATACAACAGCGGCGACAGAAAATCCGTCGTCATCTACAAAGCGACCAACGGCATAATTTCCGAAATCACCTGCTCGCTCAAATAAAATCTTTCAAATCTAAAACCTGTCGGCTATCAGTTGTAAGCTAAAAAAATAGGGCGCGGCTCGTAAAAATCGCGTCGCGTCCTTTGTTTTACCATAAGGAGGGTTATTCATGAAGAAAAGGACAGTCGAAGAACTCAAGGAAATCGCGAAGGACTTGCGCAAGAAAGTCGTGACGATGGTTTACGAGGCGCAGTCGGGACACCCCGGCGGCTCGCTCAGTGCGGCGGATTTCGTGACGGCTTGCTACTTCCGCGAAATGAACGTCGACCCGAAAAATCCCAAGTGGGAAGACCGCGACCGCTTCGTCCTGTCGAAAGGTCACGTTTGCCCGATTCAGTACGCCGCGCTCGGCACGCTCGGCTTCTTTCCCGAAGAAGTTCTGCACACGCTCCGCCAAGAGGGCTCGCCGCTCCAAGGTCATCCGAACATGCATTGCCCCGGCATCGACATCCCCACGGGCTCGCTCGGTCAAGGATTCGCCTGCGCGGTCGGCATGGCTATCGGGCTCAAAATCGACAAGAAACCTTCCCGCGTCTTCGCGGTGCTCGGCGACGGCGAATGCCAAGAGGGCGAAATTTGGGAGGCGGCCGCTACCGCCAACAAATATCAGCTCGATAACCTTATCGTCTTCGTCGACGTGAACAATCTGCAAATCGACGGCACCACCGACGAAGTCATGCCCAACCTCGACCTCGGCGAAAAGTTTAAGGCGTTCGGCTTTGAAATTTACAACATCGACGGCAACGACATGGCGCAAATCGTCCGCACGCTCGACACAATCAGAATGCACAGCCACGACCACAAACCCAAGTGCATAATCGGGCAGACGACCAAGGGCAAGGGCGTTTCCTACATGGAAAACGTCGGCAGCTGGCACGGCGTCGCGCCCAACAAGGAACAATGGGAACAAGCGCTCAAGGATATTGAGGAGGGATTCTGATATGGAAAAAAAGGCAACTCGTAACGGCTTCGGGGAGGAAATGGTCGTCCTCGGCAAGGAAAATAAAAATATCTTCATCGTCGACGCGGACATCGGCAAATCCTGCAAGACTGACGGTTTCGCGCACGCTTATCCCGAACAGCACATCAACGTAGGCATCGCCGAACAGAATGCGGCGGGCGTAGCGGCAGGCATGGCTACCGTCGGCAAAATTCCGTTCGTCGTCACCTACGCCGTATTCGGCTCGTTGCGCATGTGCGAAATGATTCGTCAAGAGATCGCTTACCCGCGCCTCAATGTCAAAATCGCTTGCTCGCACGGCGGCGTTACCCCCGCCAATGACGGCGCAAGCCACCAGGCGATTGAGGATATGGGCGTCATGCGCACCATCCCCAATATGACGGTCATCATGCCCGCCGACTACTGGGCTGCCCGCAAGCTCACCCGCGCCATCGCCGAATATGACGGCCCCGCGTTCATTCGCTTCACCCGCGACGCCATTCCGATTATCTACGACGAAAATACCGAATTCACTATCGGCAAGGCTCACATCGCTCGCGAAGGCAAGGACATTGCGATTATCGCCAACGGCGACATGGTTTGCTACGGGCTCGACGCTGCCGCCAAACTCGCAGAAGAGGGCATTGACGCCAAGGTCGTCGACATGCACACCATTAAGCCGCTCGACGTTGACGCCGTCAAGGATTGCATTAACAACATCGGCAAGATCATCACCGTCGAAGACCACAACATCATTAACGGGCTCGGCTCGGCGGTTTGCGAAGTCGTGGCGGAGGCCGGCAAGGGCAAAGTGATTCGTTTCGGCATTCAAGACCAATTCGGCGAATCGGCTCCGTATCATCGCCTGCTTGAGAAAAACGGCATCACCGTCGACGCCATTGTTGCGGCGGCGAAGAATTTCTGATAAAAATTTGCGGAGGTAATTCAAAATGTTTGATTTCAAAGACCAGGTAGTTATCGTGACGGGTTCGGGCTCAAAGCGCGGCATCGGGCGCGGCATCGCCAACATGTTCGCCGAAGCGGGCGCGAATGTCATCATCGCCGACATGAACGAACAGGGCTGCAAAGACACCGTTGCCGAAATTAAGGCGGCGGGCTACAAGGCTGACGGGTTCGTTCTCAACATCGCCGACGAAGCAAGCGTTAATGCGTTTGTGAAAAACGTCAAGGACAAATACGGCAAAATCGACGTCCTCGTCAACAACGCCGGCATTACCCAGCGCGTCACCGTCCACGATATGACGCTCGACGATATGAAACGTATCTTCACCGTAAACATGTTCGGCACGTTCCTCATCACCAAGGCGGTCGTCGAAGTCATGAAGGAGCGCAAGTACGGGCGCATCGTCAGCCTGTCCAGCGTCTCGGCAAAGCGCGGCGGCGGAGTCTTCGGCGGCGCACACTACAGCGCGTCCAAGGCGGCTCTGCTCGGCTTCAGCAAGAATCTCGCTCGCGAAGTCGCCGAATACGGCATTACCGTCAACTGCGTTTGCCCCGGCGCCATTAACACCGACATCCGCAAGAACATGAACGGCACCGAAGAAGACGACATCAAACTTGCGAAAGAAATTCCCATGAAACGTATCGGCGAAGTCTTTGAAGTTGCGGGGCCGATTGTCTTCCTCGCGTCCAAAGAGGCGGGCTATATCACGGGCGAAGACATCGACATCAACGGCGGCTCTCACATGGATTGATTAGGGAAGTAGGGAATGAGGGAAGTAGGGAATTAGAAGTTGCTGATTCCCTATTTCCCTATCGCCCTATTTCCCTTTTGCTTGCAAGGAGTTGATTGATTTGAACTCTGAACAATTCGAGGCTATGCTTGACGAGTATCGCGCCCGCGACATTCACTTTCTGCACCTGAAGACGTCCTTGCGCGATTGGTTCTTCGTTATCGACGACAGCTACTATCTGACTTACCGCGACGACAAAAAAGAAATCGTCGTGAGCTGGTTGGTCAAGCCCAAAGACGACAAGCACGAGCAATTTTATTTTTACAACACCAACGGGCGCGGCTTCAATCAGTGGTACGGCGACGTTATTCACGACTTCGAGGCCATGGACGAGCGCGAATTTTATCACGAGCCGTATTACGAAGACCTTTACTTCAACTACATGAACGAAGACGAAAAAGTCCCGCTCAAAGATTTTCTGGCGGTCGTCCCGCGCACGAACTATAAAATCTTCGGCACGTTCCTCCTCTGCGACGAAATCGGCTCCGGCTTAGACAAAGAAGAAAAGGCCTACAAGGGCGACAACTCCATTATCGGCGTGCAATTCAGATTTTGGGCAAGGCAGGAAGAGATTAAGCCGTTCAATTACGTCCTGCGCGACCCCGTCAAGTCTCCCGCGATTAACCTTGCCGAGATTGAAGAAATTATCCCCGCGCACACGAACGTTCGCTTTGTCTTCGACGACGGCTCCGTTCGCGTGCTCAAAGAACTTCTCAACAAGTGACAGCTCAAAAATTTTTTGGTTACAACTTGCGTCGTCCGACATTCGGGCGGCTTTTTTATTGGCAACGGCCGCTTTAGACGCAGTGGAATAGTTAGCGCACCATGCCGTCCTACAACTTCAGCAAAACGCCGCGCATTTACCGATTGCCTGCAGGGATTAGCAATCGCCGCGCAGAATAGACACAGCGTTTTTTCGGAAAGAGTGATTTGTTTTATTCGGTACATTTGCGGAGGGGGGCAAGATATAGATTGTTAATCGGGCAAGATTAAAACTACCGCGCCGAACGACGGAAAGTCACGCCCAGATTTTTTAGGGAACTCGTTCAACAATCAAAACAGGCGGCAGACTTTTCGCCGCAACAAAAGGAGGAAACGTTTTATGTCTTGGATGAACAACATGCGCGTGGCGTACAAGTTGGCATTGCTTAACGTCATTGCGCTAATTGGAATGCTCGTCATTGCGACGGTCGGCTACTTCGCCATAATGGACGCCAAGAAAGATATGGACGTCATAAGCCAGACTTACTTAAAAGGTATCTTTGAAATCGGCAGATGCCGTCACGCCGTGCGCTACGCTCAAGTGCAAACCATTTTAGCTCCCTTCAGCATTGATCCTTCTCTGTATCAATCGCGTGTCGACAAGTACAACGGTGCGATAAGGGAATTGGATGAGTCCTTGGCAAATTACGAGGCAATTATCAAAGACGACGCGCAGGCTCGTGCACAAGTCGACGCCGCCAAACGCGAATGGGCTAAATTTAAAACCGCAGGCGATAAAATTATGGCAATGCGCTCGCCCGTAGGCGTGGAGCTTACCGAATTGGCGAAATTCCGCATTCAAGCCCTGGACTTCTATCAGAATGAAGTTATGCCCAATGCCGTTTCGACGGGCGACGCCATTTTGGAAATTCAGCAGAAAGCCTACGCCGATTCGGACGCCACGGTTAAACGCAGCGACGAAGCAATCGCGGGCTCGGTGCGCAACCTTTTCATTATCGTTGGCGTTACTTTCATTGTCTTGCTTATCTTCAGCTTGACGATAACCGGTGCCGTCACCAATCCGCTCAGCAACATGGTTAAGGCTCTGCACCTGCTCAAAAACGGCGACTTCCGCCGCACCGATTTGCTCGACGCCGAACGCGAAGACGAATTCGGGACGATGGCTCTTGCCGTCCGCGACATGCGTCAGACGATAAGCAAGGTCGTTCAGAAGACCAGCGACGCAGCAAGCCAATTCGCCGCCTCTTCGCAGGAACTCACCGCCTCGGCTCACCAAAGCGCGCAGGCCTCCGAACAGGTTGCCCAATCCGTCACCAATTCGGCGGGCGCAGTCGTCGAACAACAAAGCTACGTCAATGACGCCATGGACGCCATAAACAACGCGCTTGAATCAATCGACAACCTCGCCAAGACCGCCGACAAAGTTTCGGCTCACGTTGCCACCGCCACTGATGAGGCCGCCGCCGGTACTGAAGCCGTCGAAACTGCCGTCAATCAGATTATCAGCGTCGAAAAGATTGTTAATGACTCGGCTCAGACCGTCGACAAACTCGGCAAACGTTCGCAAGAAATCGGTCAAATCGTTGAAGCAATCAGCGGCATCGCAGAGCAAACCAACTTGCTCGCCTTGAACGCCGCTATCGAAGCAGCCCGCGCCGGCGAACACGGCAGAGGCTTCGCCGTCGTCTCCGAAGAAGTCCGCAAGCTCGCCGAAGAATCGCAAGAGGCCGCCCAGAAGATTGGCACGCTCATCGGCGACATCCAAGCTGATACGACGGCCGCCGTCGACTCCATGCAGAAAGGCACCTCCGCCGTCCGCACGGGCACGCAGTCGGTTGAAAAGTTGCGCGCGACGTTCGACAGTATCCGCGAAGCCTCCGACAACGTCGACAAGGAAGCCAAGCGAATGGTCAACGACCTCAAGGAAGTGGAACGGCTCACCAATACCATTCGCGACCGCTCCGAAAAGATTGCCGATAAGGGCGTCGGCGTGTCGAAGGAAATGGAAAGCGTCTCGGCGGCCGCGCAGCAACAATCCGCCTCGGCAGAAGAAATTTCCTCGGCGGCAGACGAACTCGCTCGCCTCGCGCAAGATTTGCAGAATTCGTTGCAGATGTTCCAATACTGACAAATTTACTCGGCAAAATAAATTCAACCGTCGGGCTCAAGGGCTCGGCGGTTTTTTTTTTACGAAACTAGCGCGCCCTGTGGGCAAGCGTACAAGCGCGGGCGGCTATCCTTAATCGGCGCAACATTGAGGCGCGTCCGCTGGATGCAACGTCACGTTGCTTCCGCCGCTTTCAAAGCGGCCGTCACGTTGCCGAAAAAATTTTTTCGGGATTTTTTTTAGGGCGCAGGAAAAATTTTTTGCGGCGCGAAAGTTCAAAGCAAATCTTTTTCCGACTTGAAAGGAGCATGTTAAATGGTTGGTGTCAGAAAAGTTGTAGCGATAGTTTGCGGCGGCGGCCCCGCGCCCGGTATCAACGCCGTAATCAACGCGGTAACCAATACTGCGAATCGTCACGGTTGGGACGTCCTGGGCATGTACGACGGCTTCAGTCACCTCGGTCGCGGCGAAAAAAGTTACATTCGCCTCGACGGCGCGGCTGTCAATCGCATTCACTTGACGGGCGGCTGCATCCTCCGCATGTCGCGCTTCAATCCTACCAAAAAAGAATCCGATTTGCGCACGGTCGTCGACACGCTCACCGAATTGGGCGTCGGTTATCTCGTGACAATCGGCGGCGATGATACGGCGTTCAGCTCGTCGGCGGTCAGCGAATACGCTCGCAAGCTCGGCAGGACGATTAACGTCGTTCACGTCCCCAAGACCATTGACAACGATTTGCCCTTGCCCGAAGGCATTCCGACTTTCGGCTTTGAGACGGCGCGGGCATTCGGCACGACGGAAATTCAAAACCTCATGGAGGACGCACACACTTCCAACAATCGCTGGTACTTCACGATAGCTATGGGCAGGACGGCAGGCCACCTCGCGCTCGGCATGGGCAGAAGTGCAGGCGCCGCCTTGACGATTATCCCCGAAGAGTTCCCGCAAGAAAAAATTCGCCTTCAGCAAATCGTCGACATTATCACGGGCTCGATTGTCAAACGCTACCTTATCGGCAAAAATTACGGCGTGGCAGTCGTGGCGGAGGGCGTCATTGAAAAAATCGCTGACGAAGACTTCGCGGCTCTGGGCAACGTCCAACTCGACGAACACGGGCACATTCGCTACGCGGAGCTTGACTTCGGCGAAATCCTCAAGCAAAAGGTTTTGGCAGAGCTTAAACGCATCGGCATTAAAATTTCTATCGTCGACAAGGAAATCGGCTACGAACTGCGCTGCACGGCGCCTATCGCTTACGACATCGACTACGCCCGCAATCTCGGCTACGAGGCAATGCAATTCCTCATGCGCGGCGAAAGCGGCGCACTCATCACCATTCAGGACAACAAGGCCGTGCCGCTTCGCTTTGAAGACATTCGCGACCCCGAAACCGGCAAGACCTTCGTCCGCAAAGTCAACATCAATTCCGTCCACTATCGCATTGCGCGCGGTTTCATGACCCGCTTGGAAAAGGACGACCTCAACGACGCGGGCGTTGCCAATGCCTTCCGCATGGAGCCCGAAGAGTTCAAGCAACGTTACGCTTATCTCTTCGACGAAGAGCCCACTCTTGACAATCAGTAAGCTTCAACCGCTATAAAAATTTTTCCCCCCGTCAATGCGGCGGGGATTTTTTTTATTAAACTATTGCTATCCCCCCAGTGCGTGATATAAATCTTAATGATTAAGTTCTTTTGGTTTTAGCGGAAGGGGAGGATTTTAACGACAGCATTTACAGCACGGGCGACGCTATAACGGTGGACGCGGATTCTTCCGATTTAACTTTATGACGAAAAGCACGGAAAGGAGATATTAACCATG
>CAMJMR010000067.1 GCA_946407095.1 uncultured Selenomonadales bacterium
TTCTCATAATACACTTACTATATCACTTTTTACCATTTATGAACACCTGTTCTAATATTCCTGCCCAGTGCAGGATTTTTTTTTGCGTTATGGAAATTTAATCGCGGAACTCAAGCGGGCGGTCGCGCTCGGCTTTCACTTAAAAGTTTTAAGGAGTGATTTTCATGCTAACCGACATCAACATAGCCAACGCATTGGCAACCGTCGTGGCGGAAACGGACAGCAATATCCTCACGCAAAACAACGCGATTTTCGCCACGGGCTACTCGAACGGCGCGGCAGTCGTCAACCTCGGCACGGCGCAGACAGTGATTGACGGCTTCGCGGCCTCCGGCTCGATAGCTTACGACACGGCGACCAATCACTTCTACGCGGCGGACGGTGCATACCTCACTTTCGCGCAGAACGGAGCCAACATTGCGCTCGTTTCGCAGGGCACCACGGGCGGCACGTTTGACTTGAACGGCGCGGGCTTGAGCTTCACACCCGACGCAGGCGACGGCACGCTCGGTTTGGCTGTGACGAAGGACGGCGCGACATTCAGCGCGTCACTCGACGGCACGGGCACAATCACACTCGGCGCGGCGGGCGTCCCCGTCATCACCATTCCGAAAGATTTTTCGTTGAACTTGGCGGCGACGACTTACACCGGCGTTCCGCTCGCGGGCACCATTTACGGCGACGGCGTCAATGACATTCACGCCACGCTGGTCAACGGCACGCAAATCATGTTGGCAAGCAACGGGACTGTCGGCGCGAATTTGAGCTTGGGCGGCATTCCTTTCAACAACGTGACTTTGAGCGGCGCGCTTGTCCTCGACCCGTTGACCAACACGCTGACTTTCGCGCAAGGCTCTACGCTCGGCGTCGACTTGGGCACGCGCCACATAGACTTGACGGCGACAGGCAACGCGGGCGGACAACTTATCTTCGGCGCGAACGGCTTGACGTTCACGACGGCGGGCGGCGACGGCGGCTTGATTCTGTCCGTCACTGAAGGCGGCGTAACTCGTCAAGCTTTGTTGAACGTCGTCGGCGAAGTCACTTATTCGCTTGACGGCTCAATCACGCTCGGCGCGGGCACGACCGTCACCAACAGCTGGCCGTCGGGTGCAACGCTTGTCATTACCTCCAACACGGGCGGCGGCGGCGTAATTCATTTGACGGACAGCGGCTTGCAAATCACGACGACAGACCCCGAAGCGATAATGGCGACGTTTAATAACAGCAACGTCAATCTGCCTTTATCAAACATAAAGCTGGCGGGCACCGCGACTTACGATTCGGGCGGCATAATCTTAAGCGAAGGTTCCACACTCACGGCTATTGACACAGTTAAAGGTAATCCGCTTACCTACATTGCATCTGACTCTGATACGACATTGCATTTGGGTAACACAACGCCCGACCTTGTCGTCTCGACAGCTGGGCAATGCATTGTAGCTACCGGCGACAGAGTAAACATAGTCAGCCACGGCTCCCGCACAGGCAATCCTTCTCGCTTCACGCAACTCAGCGCGGGCACCGATTTGGTTTCTAATATCGCAGACACCGTTGTGCTGAATGATGTCGGCGTCTACGCGGTCAACGGCACGTTCATAACCAACAACGTCGCGGGCTCGACGTTCACAAACAGCCCCGACGGCTCGCTCATTTACAACGGCGTGACCTACGCGGCGGGCGAATTCACAATCGACGCGGCGGGCAACGGTATCGGCACCGTGATAAGCGCAGACCTCGCGGGCGACTGCCTGCCGAATTACGAAGCCGACTTTGCCAACGCTTTGCAGCTCACGGACGCGGGCGCGCTTGACAATCAGCTGTCCGAAATTTTGCCCGTCAACGCAGACCTCGGCGAAATATCCTTCGACACGCAACCCGACAAGCTGTCTAAGCCGCAACTCGTCATTGCCCCGCCGAGATAAGCGACTGAACGACCGTTTTCCATTTTCCTGCCTAGTGCAGGATTTTTTTTTGCGTCGTGGAAATTCAATCGCGGTTCTTTGAACAGCAATTTTGAAGGAGTGATTTTCATGCTAACCGACATCAACATAGCCAACGCATTGGCAACGGTTGTAGCGGAAGTAGACGGCAACTTTGCCACGCAAAACAATGCGATTTTCGCAACAGGCTACTCGACCGGCGCGGCAGTCCTCAACCTCGGCACGACGCAATCCGTGATTAACGGCTTTGCCGCTTCCGGCTCGATAGCCTACGACACGGCGACCAATCACTTCTACGCGGCGGACGGTGCATACCTCACTTTCGCGCAGAACGGAGCCAACATTGCGCTCGTTTCGCAGGGCACCACGGGCGGCACGTTTGACTTGAACGGCGCGGGCTTGAGCTTCACACCCGACGCAGGCGACGGCACGCTCGGTTTGGCTGTGACGAAGGACGGCGCGACATTCAGCGCGTCACTCGACGGCACGGGCACAATCACACTCGGCGCGGCGGGCGTCCCCGTCATCACCATTCCGAAAGATTTTTCGTTGAACTTGGCGGCGACGACTTACACCGGCGTTCCGCTCGCGGGCACCATTTACGGCGACGGCGTCAATGACATTCACGCCACGCTGGTCAACGGCACGCAAATCATGTTGGCAAGCAACGGGACTGTCGGCGCGAATTTGAGCTTGGGCGGCATTCCTTTCAACAACGTGACTTTGAGCGGCGCGATTGTCCTCGACCCGTTGAGCAACACGCTGACTTTCGGACAAGGCTCCACGCTCGGCGTCGACTTGGGCGGACGTCACATAAGCTTCACGGCGACCGACAACGCGGGCGGGCAACTCACTTTTGGCGCAAACGGCTTGACGTTCAATACTGCGGGCAACGACGGCGGCTTGATTTTGTCCGTCACAGAAAACGGCGTAACTCGTCAAGCTCTGTTGAACTTTGCGGGCACAATGAATTATTCGCTCGACGGCTCAATCACGCTCGGCGCGGGCACCGTTGTCCAAAATATTTTTGCAGACGGCAACGTCTTGACAATCACCGCGCTCACCGACGCAAGCGGCTCAATCTTTTTCGACCCGCAAAACGGATTATTCATTACGCCTTCGACGCCCGACGCGCTCAACGTCGTCCTGTCGACGGACGGTATGGATATCGTCAACATCTCGTCAATCACGGGCACAATCAATTACACGGGCGGCATTGTCACGGCAAGCCCCGGCACTACGGCGCATCTCACATATTATTTCGGTTGGGAATCTGAATTGCGCACGACCGGCGGCACTGCCTCCTTGCAATTTACTGCTGACAGAACAATTTACACCGCCAACGAAGGCGCGACTTTCGTCTTGGATTATCTCGACGGCACGACGACGGAAATTCAAAACGGCACCTACAGCGATATTTACGCTACCGAAACTTCAGAGGCGATAGAGCTTATTTCTGAAGGCTCTACCTTCAAAAACAACGACAACGAACAAGTCTACACGCTCGAAAAGGCGGGCAACTACACGCTTAACGGCATGAACGTCACCGCCACTTCCGACAACGTTCAAGTCATGCTCGCCAACTACAACACGGTAGTCGTCGGCGATGTTGCCTACATGCCGCTGAACGGAAATGCTCTTCTCGCAATCAGCGATGCGGGCGTCGTCGGCATGAACGAAGCTGTTTTGGCAACTCCGATAAGCAGTTTAGTGGCAAGCGCAGACCTCGCGGGCGACTTCCTGCCGAATTACGAAGCCGACTTTGCCAACGCTTTGCAGCTCACGGACGCGGGCGCGCTTGACAATCAGCTGTCCGAAATTTTGCCCGTCAACGCAGACCTCGGCGAAATATCCTTCGACACGCAACCCGACAAGCTGTCTAAGCCGCAACTCGTCATTGCCCCGCCGAGATAAGCGACTGAACGACCGTTTTCCATTTTCCTGCCTAGTGCAGGATTTTTTTTTGCGCCGTGGAAATTCAATCGCGGTTTATTCAAAGTTTTATCAGAGAGCAGGTTTTAAGCATGGGAAATTATTTTCAAGAGGAAATCGAATGCATGCCCGTCGACAAGATAAAGGCGTTGCAAGATGAACTGTTGCCCGCGCAGGTTCGCTACGTGTGGGAGCGCGTCCCCTACTACCGCAAGAAAATGGAGGCGCACGGCGTCACGCCCGACGACATCAAATCGACCGCCGACCTTTACAAGTTGCCGTTCATGTCGAAGGCCGACTTGCGCGACGCCTATCCTTACGGGCTGCTTGCCGTGCCGCTCAAAGACTGCGTGCGCATTCAATCGACGTCGGGCACCACGGGCAAGCGAGTCATTATTTTCTACACGCAAGAGGACATCGACCTTTGGGAAGACTGTACGGCGCGGGCAATCTGCGCGGCGGGCGGCACCAAGGACGACGTTTGCCAAGTGTCCTACGGCTACGGCTTGTTCACGGGCGGCGCGGGTCTTGACGGCGGCAGTCACAAGGTGGGCTGCTTGACTGTCCCGACCAGTTCGGGCAACACCGAGCGGCAGATTATGTTCATCATGGATTTGCAGGCGACGATTCTTTGTTGCACGCCGAGCTATGCAGCTTACATTGCCGAAACGCTAAAGGAAATGGGCTACAAGCCCGAAGACATTCCGTTGAAGGCGGGCATCTTCGGCGCGGAGGCGTGGTCGGAGGAAATGCGTCGTGACATCGAAAAGACTTTGGGCATCAAAGCTTACGACATCTACGGCTTGACGGAAATCAGCGGCCCCGGCGTGGCGTTCGAGTGTTCGGAGCAAAAGGGCATGCACATTCAAGAAGACCACTTCCTTGCCGAGATAATCGACCCCGACACGGGCGAAGTCCTTCCCGAAGGCGCGCAGGGCGAATTGGTTTTCACGGCACTGGACAAAAAGGCTTTCCCGCTGATTCGCTACCGCACCCGCGACATCTGCACGCTGACGCGCGAGCCTTGTTCTTGCGGGCGGACGCACATCCGTATGACGAAGCCCAAAGGACGTTCGGACGACATGCTTATCATTCGCGGCGTCAACGTCTTCCCCAGCCAGATTGAGACCGTGCTCATGAACAACGGCTACGCGGCGAACTATCAAATCATCGTCGGGCGCGTCAACAATACCGACACCTTCGAGGTCAAAGTCGAAATGACGCCCGATATGTTCACCGATAACGTCGGCGAAGTGCAAGCGCGGCGGAAAGTTTTGGAAGACGGCTTGCGAGCCATGCTTGGCATCAAGGCGAAGGTCACGCTTGTTGCGCCGAAAACAATCACGCGCAGCGAGGGCAAAGCCGTCCGCGTTATCGACAATCGCAAAATCTAGGAACTAGGAATCAGGAACTAGGAACTAGTAGGGATTAGGTAAAAGGGATTTGAACTTGTTCCTTGTTCCTTAAGCGACTGAAAGGAGCGTAAACAATGAGCGTCAATCAAGTTTCGATTTTCTTGGAGAACAAGCCCGGCACCTTGAACAAGCTGACTGAAGTCCTTGCGACGAACAAGATTAACATTCGCGCCTTGAGCCTTGCCGAGACCAGCGAGTTCGGAATCGTGCGCATGATAGTCAATGACGTGTTCGAGGCCGTCAACGTCCTCAAGGAAAACAATTTCGTGGCAATCCTTACGCCCGTGTTGGCCTATGCCATAGCCGACGAGGCGGGCTATCTCAACGGCCTGCTGCAGAAGTTCACGGCGGCGGACGTCAATATCGAATACATGTACGCCTTCGCGGGCAAAGAGCGCGCCTACATGATTTTCCGCGTCAACGACACCAAAAAGGCAGAGGCCGTCCTCAACGGCAAAGGCTTGAAGTCTTTGACGCAGGAGGAAATCGCCGCCGTATGATAAATCTCAACGCAATCCCTTTGGACTACGAGCCGCGCAGAAAAATTTTGCCCAAGCTGCCCGCATTTGTCACTGCAAAAGGACAACGCGAGCCCGAAATGAGCGAATTTGAATCGGCATTCCTCTGCGGCACATTGAAACAGTTTCGTCCGAAAAAAATTTTGGAAGTCGGCGTGGCGGGCGGCGCAACCACCGCGATAATCTTGCAAGCCCTTGAAGACTGCGGCGAGCCCTATGAAATGCATTCGATTGACGTTGCCGAAAATTTTTATCGCGACAAAACGAAGCCTTCGGGTTTTATGGCGGCGTTCGCTAAGGAAAAAATTTTCGACAATCTGCGCGGCACGCACGAGTTTCATCTCGGAAAATTCTTGCCGCAAATAATTGACGACATCGGTAGCGATATCGACTTCGTGATTCTAGATACATTACATTCCATGCCCGGCGAAGGTTTGGACTTCCTTGCCGTGCTACCGTATCTCAAAATCGGTTCGGTCGTCGTCTTGCATGACGTGTCGTTGAATCAAGCAAGAGCGCAAAATTTTAACAGTCACGCCACGACGGCTCTGTTCGGAGCGGTCACGGCGAATAAATTTTTGAACTTCGTGCCCGACAATGGCAATCGTCCCTACGCCTACCCGAACATTGCAGCCTTTCAAGTGACAGAGCAAACCGTTGAGTGTATCGAAAACGTTTTCCTGACAATGGTATTGCGTTGGGCTTACCGACCGTCCGACGGCGAAATAAAACTCTACCTTAATCACTACTTGCGCTACTATCCGCCTGAGCTGTGTAAAATTTTCGCCGAGGCCTTCAAGATGAATCTTTACAACATGGTGATAATTTCCAACGGCTGAAACTTTCGCGGCAACAAAAAAACTTCGACCTTTACGGGTTGAAGTTTTTTTTATGGAAGTCACCAGTTGCTTTTCTTTCGGCGAAACTTTATGCCCGCGACCGCTATCAGCAAGGCGAACAGCTCCAGCCGACCGATTATCAGAATCACGGGGCAAAACAGCTTGCCGACCGTCGACAGATTTTTAAAGTCGTTCACGTCGCACAAGCCCGGCAAGTTCCCGACCGTCGACAGGCACGCAAACGACATCGCCACCGCCTCCGAGAACGTCGAGCCCGAAAAGCTCAAGCCCGCCGCGCAGATAAACATCGTCACGAGCGTGAGGAAAAAGTAGCCCAAGATTCTGCCGACCGTATGCATGGGCACGGGCACATCGCCGACGTGAATCGCCGTCATCATGCGCGGGTGTATCGTCTTGCGAATTTCCGCCAGCGTTATCTTCACCAGGATAATCAGCCGAATGATTTTAAAGCCGCCCGTCACCGAGCCGATACAGCCGCCCGTCATTGCCATAAGGAAGATAAAAAATTTGTCGAAGTCTTGAATGTCGGCCGCGCTGTCGTCGAGGATAATGCCCGTCGTGCTCAAGAACGACACGATATAGAACAGCGATTCGCGGAAGGCCTCGTTGCCGTCGAAGTAAAGCTCTTGCCAAAAGACGCGGAACAACAATAGCAACATGGTGACGAAAACCGTCGCGTAAAGGACTTTGGCCTCCGCGTTTAGCAGAATCATCAGGGCGTTGGCTATCAGCGTGCGCTTGAGCCGCAAGAAGTACTGCTTGAGGCGCGTGAAGTAGTTCAGCCCGAATTCGGGTCGCGGCGGCAGCAAGGTGTGCACCGCTCTGTGATACATCAAAAAATTTCCGCAAGCCAACAGCATCGAGAAGACTGCCGCGTATTCGACGTAAACACTTCCCTCCGACGGGAAAAAGTCTCCGCCGCCCGTCGAGATACAGCGCATCGCCATCTGCAACGAATCCCATATGCCCAGCCCCGCCAATTTGAATGCCCCGAAGCTCATTGCGGTCAAAGAGGCGTAAACTTCAATCACGCGGACGCTCATCAAGTTCATCTGCCCGATAACCGAGCTGAAGCCGTGCCCGCCCTGCAAGCTAAGCGATATGCCGAAACAGCCGCTCACTTCGGGCAAGACCGTCACCAGCATAATCAGGAAGAGCAACGAGCCCAGCCACATCAAAGCACTTTGCCACAGGCGCAAAATGTACGGCGCATTGTCGGGCAAGAGCGATAAGCCCGCCGAAGTCAAATTGCCGACCGTTTCCAAAAAGGCGTCGACGGGACTAAGCCAGCCCGCCAGCAGGAACGGCAGGCAACCGAATACGGCAATTATCGGATACATCAGCAAGATGGCCGCCGCCGACTCCGCCAGCGGTGCCCGTTGAAACCTGCCGACGCCGAAATGCGCGAAAAGCATTCCCGCGCCGACCGCTATCAGTCCCGGTATCGCGAAGGTTATGCAGTCGTCGAGGACGTCGTATGTAAGCACGATATAGACAATCGGCAAAAGAAACGTCACCGCCAATGTCAGCAACGCTTGGCTTTGGATTCGCAAAATCATTCGGACGTTCATGGCATTTCCTCTGGGGTGTTGGTAAGTTGGCGGCGGCGATTCGGCGTTTCAAATGATTTTTATTTTGATTAACTACTTTCTTTTGCTCACCCAAAAGAAAGTAGCAAAGAAAAAGGTGCCTCGCAGGGGCGAAGGGTCGTGACCCGCGCCGTTCGATATTTTCAGCGTGCTCGCGCCGACGGTTTTTGCATCACGCAAAAGCGTCGGCGAACGGCCGCCCGTCCATGGGCGGCCGCTAAGTGCGCGTTCGTCGGCTTATACTTTACCGACAGCCCCTAGGGACTGTGGACAATTTAAAATTCATAACTAAATCGAAGAGTTTTTCATAAAAATAACCGAGATTTTTTCTGAGCGAATAATACTTTTCAAGGTAATTTTGGTAAGATTTTTGCGAAAAATTTTTTCGTTAGCATTTAGTCCACAGCCCCTAGAAGTGGAAGTGGTTCATCATCTTTTCGGTTAGGGCTTTGGCGTCGTCGTTTTTGTGCTCAAGCAGATATTCAAGCGTGTGGACGTTAAAGAAAGACGTTATAGGGACGTAGCGGTTGTACTTACGGAAGTCTCCCCACTTCAAGAGCTTGGCGTGCAGGCGTCCGATATCGCGCGGCGTGGCCTTGTGACGTTTAAGGATTCGGCTCAATAGAACGTCGTCACTTATCGCCGCGAAGATTTCCTCAATCAGTTGCGGGTTGCGCTTGTCGTTCTCGTATTTCTCAATCAGCGCGACGGAAGCCTTTGACATGCGCATTGAGCGGCGTATCGCGAAGACGAAATACACTACCAGCGCGACGAACAGGACGTCCAAAAAAATGTTCATGATAAATTCTCCGCTGTTCAAAAAATTTTTTGTTTGTGCTATTATCGGCGGTGATTTTATCATAAGCAAGGGGCAAAGGAAATGGATTTGACAGGAACTTTTTACGGAATAGGCGTGGGACCGGGCGACCCCGAATTGTTGACGGTGAAGGCGATTGACGCGCTGAAGAAAGTCGACGTGCTTATCGCTCCGAAGACCGAAAAAAAATCCGACAGCGTGGCGTTGAGTATCGCGCAGCCGTACCTTAAGCCGAGCGTCGAGATATTTTATCGGACGTTCCCGATGGTAAAGGACTTCGCGGCTGAGACAGCGGTGTTCGAGGCGCACAAGGACGAAATTTTAAAACTGCTGCGAGGCGGGCTGAACGTGGGCTTCGCGACTTTGGGCGACCCGATGTTTTACAGCACGTACATTTATATTTTCAAGCTGTTGGAGCCGTGCGGCGTGCCGATAGTGACTGTGCCGGGCGTGCCAGCGTTCTTGGCGATAGCCGCGCAGATTGGACGCCCGTTGGCAAGCGGCAACGACATATTGACGATAATCCCCGCGACCGCCGACCTTGCCGCCGTCAATGACGCCTTAGCCCGCGCAGATTCGACCGTCCTTATGAAAGTTTACAAGAACTTCGCCGAAATTGTCGACGCGCTCACGGCTCACGGCATGACGGACGAGGCGGTTTTGGTCAGCCGTTGCGGCCTGGACGACGAAAAAATTATCACGGATTTGGCTGCTCACAAGGACGAACGCTTGAATTATCTGTCGACGATTCTCACGAGCAAAAATCGGGCTTAATGGAGGATTTCTACATGGAATTTTCAGCAGATTTTTCGTCAGTATGCGGAAACGCGCATATTAAGCGATTTTGGCGGGTATCTACCCCCGAGAATTTTCGACGACGTTTTTGGCGGTGTCGCGAACTGAATTGAACATGAATGCCACTGTTCGGAGCAAAATGCTGTCGTGGCGCGGATAATCGTCCTTTGAAGGGTGGAAAATTGTATTTTGGCTGAAACCGTACTTTAACCATAAAATTATACGGATAAAAGTCTAACCCGAATCTGAAAGCGATTTCCGATTGTCAACCTCAAACCCCGTGAATTTTTTGCCAATCATGAGAGCGGTTGACAATGATACAATTTATAAGAACAGGTGTTCATAAATAGTAAAAAGTGATATAGTAAGTGTATTATGAGAA
>CAMJMR010000068.1 GCA_946407095.1 uncultured Selenomonadales bacterium
GTTCTTTTTGCTGCTATTCTTCTCTGGTTAAAATGAATTGTCCACAGTCCCTAAGGAACAAGTGTTTAGGCAGCGGGCGTCCTGCTTGCGGGCGGCTTGATTAAAAAAAATCTTTGTGCTATATTTCTGCGCGGCAATAACGACTGTTGCCGAAAAAATTAAGGAAGCAAGATGATTGTTGACAGGCTCGGAAGCAAAACGCCCCTCCTCGGCGGAGGGGTAAATTTTTAAGCGCAGTAAAACCGATTAACTTTCAGAGGTGAAAAATTTTATGCCCGTGATGGAATACTTGGAGCGCAACGCCACTCTTTACGGCGAAGAAATTGCGCTGGTGGAATTGAATCCCGCCGTGGCTGACGGTCGGCGCATGAGTTGGAAGGAATTCAGCTTGATTGAATCGAACACCTTCGCGCCGTATCGTCGGGAGATAACGTGGCGCGTCTTCAACGAGAAGGCAAACCGTTGCGCCAATCTGCTGATTGAACGCGGCGTGCGGCGCGGCGATAAGGTTGCTATCATAATGTATAACTGCTTGGAGTGGCTGCCGATTTATTTCGGCGTGCTAAAGGCGGGCGCGATTGCCGTGCCGTTCAATTTCCGCTACGACGCCGCCGAAATTCTTTACTGCGCGGAGCTTGCCGAAGTCGACGTGATTATCTTCGGACCCGAATTCATCGGGCGCATCGAAACCAATGCCGAACGCCTTAGCAAAGGCCGCCTGCTGATTTACGTCGGCGATAACTGCCCCAGCTTCGCCGAAAGCTATCACATCATGGTAGACGACTGCTCAAGCCTTAAGCCTGACGTCGGAGAGATAACCGAGGACGATTACGGCGCAATTTATTTTTCATCGGGCACGACGGGCTTCCCCAAAGCGATTCTTCACAAACACCGCAGTTTGACGCAGGCCGCGCAGATGGAGCAAAAACATCACTTGACGGGACGCGAAGACAATTTCCTTTGCATACCGCCGCTGTATCATACGGGCGCGAAGTTTCATTGGATGGGCTCGTTGGTCGCGGGCTCGAAGGCGGTTTTGCTCAAGGGAACGAAGCCCGAAATAATTTTGGACGCCGTCTCGAAGGAACAATGCACAATCGTCTGGCTTTTGGTGCCTTGGGCGCAAGATATAGTTGACGCGCTCGACAGAGGCGATTTGAAGCTCGAAAACTACAAACTTGACCAGTGGCGGCTCATGCACATAGGCGCGCAACCCGTGCCGCCCAGTCTGATTCGCCGCTGGAAAAAATACTTCCCGAATCACGACTACGATACCAACTACGGCCTCAGCGAATCGACGGGACCCGGCTGCGTGCACTTGGGCTTGGAAAACATCGGCAAGGTCGGAGCTATCGGCGTGCCCGGCTATCGTTGGCAATGCAAGATTATCGACGAACACGGCGCGGAAGTTCAAAAAGGCGAAGTCGGCGAACTGTGCGTCAAAGGCCCCGGCGTCATGACGTGCTACTACAACGACCCGAAAGCGACCGCCGAAGTCCTAAAGGACGGCTGGCTTTTGACGGGCGATATGGCCATGCAGGACAAAGACGGCTTTTATTTCCTCGTCGACCGCAAGAAAGACGTTATCGTAAGCGGCGGCGAAAATATTTATCCCGTGCAGATTGAAGACTTCCTGCACAAGTTCGCCAAGATAAAGGACGTGGCGGTTATCGGCTTGCCCGACAGGCGGCTCGGCGAAATTTCCGCGGCGATTATCGAACTTCAGCCGAATGTCGAATGCACCGAAGACGAAGTGAATAATTTCTGCTTGGACTTGCCGCGCTACAAACGCCCGAAGAAAATCATCTTCGCGGACGTGCCGCGCAATGCCACAGGGAAAATCGAAAAGCCCGTCCTGCGCAAGCGTTACGGCGCGGACAGACTCGTTGCCTTGGAAAATCGCAGCTAAAAATAATTACGCCGAGTTGTATTTTGGGCGCGCATGGACGCGCGCCCGCCCGCGGCTTGTCGCGTGATGCGACAAAGCGGGCACAAGCGGCTTAGGTTTCGATTCCTGTGCAGTCATGGTTACTCTCGGTCACTCGCTCACGCCCCTGCGAGGTGCCCTTTTCTTTGGCAACTTTCTTTTGGGCAAGCAAAAGAAAAGTTGAAGAAAGTATTCAATATACCGCCGAAAAATTTCTTGACAGGCGGCGGGCGTTATGATAATCTACGCAAGGTTTTTCAAGCAAGGTCATTCGGAGTGGTACTCAAGAGGCTGAAGAGGACGGTTTGCTAAATCGTTAGGCTCGCAAGGGCGCGGAGGTTCAAATCCTCTCCACTCCGCCATAAAAGAAAATGTTTCGCCCTTCGCGGGCGGTTGCGGAATCGTCGTATGGGGTAACACCTGTACGGCGATTTACGTTTCAAGGAGGTTTTTATCAGTGGCAAAAGTCAACGAGAACTATCTTAAGCTCCCCGGCAGCTATCTGTTTTCCGAGGTCGGCAAGCGCGCCGCCAAATTCCAAAAAGAAAATCCCGACGCGAAAATCATTCGTCTTGGCATAGGCGACGTGACCCGCCCGCTTCCGCAAGTCTGCATTGACGCAATGAAACGCGCCGCCGACGAAATGGGCAAGGTCGAAACTTTCCGCGGCTACGGCCCCGAACAAGGCTACAGCTTCCTGCGTGAAAAAATCGCCGACTTCAACTACGCGCGGCGCGGCCTCAAAGTCAGCCCCGAAGAAATTTTCATCAGCGACGGCTCGAAGTGCGACTGCGGCAATATCCAAGAAATTTTCTCGCTCGACAGCAAAATCGCAATCGGCGACCCCGTTTATCCCGTTTACCTCGACAGCAACGTTATGGCAGGCCGCACGGGCGACTTGCAGGCCGACGGACACTTCGCGGGCGTGACTTACCTGCCTTGCACCGCCGAAAATAATTTTTCGCCTGCGCCGCCCGCCGAGAAGGTCGACATCATTTACCTTTGCTCTCCGAACAACCCGACGGGCACCGTGCTTGGCAAGGACGCGCTCAAGGCTTGGGTTGCCTACGCGAAGGCAAACGACGCCGTGATTCTCTTCGACGCCGCCTACGCCGCTTACATAACCGAGCCCGACGTTCCGCGTTCGATTTACGAGATTGACGGCGCGCGCGACGTTGCGATTGAATTCCGCTCCTTCAGCAAGACGGCAGGCTTCACGGGCACGCGTTGCGGCTATATCGTCATCCCCGACGGCTTGACGGGCACCACGTCGACGGGCGAGCGCGTTCCCTTCAGAAATTTGTGGGCGCGTCGTCATACCACGAAGTTCAACGGCACGAGCTACATCACGCAGCGCGGCGCCGAGGCCATCTATTCCGACGAGGGTCAAGTGCAGATTAAAGCCTTGGTCAACTACTACCTTGAGAACGCGAAGATTATCCGCGAGAGCTTGAGCGCGGCGGGCTTGAAGACATTCGGCGGGATTAATGCCCCGTACATTTGGCTGAAGACGCCCGACGATATGCCGTCGAGTTGGGACTTCTTCGACAAGCTCCTGCACACGAAACACATTATCGGGACGCCGGGCGCGGGCTTCGGTCCTTGCGGCGAAGGCTACTTGAGACTAACGTCCTTCAACAGCCGCGAAAACACGATTGAGGCTTGCGAACGCTTGAAAACTTTTTCGTAAGGCTTAACGACGATAAATTAACAAAGTGGTTGGTGGAAAAATCACCGACCACTTTTTTTTATACGGCTAATGCGCTTCTAACGAATACGTGATAAATTTTTCCGAAAAAGGAGGTTGATGTAAATGAAGGTGCCAAAAGTTTTATCGGCAATCGCGGCGGCAGCAATCTTGCTGGTGACGAGCGCGAGCGCAAATGCCGCGACCAATGCGAGCAACTACGTCGAAGGCGTGGACTGGACGCGGAAAGTTATCACTGTCGTTGGCGAGGGCATAGTTCCGCCCGACGCCGTCAACTACACGCAGGCGAAGGGCATGGCGTCCAAGGCGGCTCAAGCTGATGCCTATCGCAAGATGGGCGAGCTGGTCAACGGCGTCCGCGTCGAAGGCGAAACGACCGTCGAAAAAATGTTGACGACTCAAGACACTATCAAGCTGCGCGTTTCCGCCACGATTAAGGGCGCGAAAATCGTCAACGAAACTTTCTTGAGCGACGGCGGCTATCGCGTCGTGATGCAAGTTCCGATTTTCGGCGTATCGAATTCGTTGGCGGGCGCCGTCTTTGAAAGGAATGAGGCGACCGAGCCTTTCCCCGAACCCGTGGCCGACATCGCGCCGACGACTCCGCAATACAGCTCAACCACGCCCGTGAAAAGACGCATTGAAATGACCGCGCAGGTCACGATTGAAGAGAACGTTGACCAAGGCTTTAATCCCGTGCCGACGACGCCTTACAGGTCTCCGCTGTCCAGAATGTCCGTGCCTTCGCTCGACACAATCATCTTGCAGAAGCTGGAGGCAAATTCCATGAGCGTGCAAGAGGCGGTCTATCAGCCGACCAATGCCGCTGCGACGAGTCAAACTGTCAGACGTTCCGTTGAAGATTACGCGTCCGCCGCGCAGGGCGACTACACCGGTTTAATCGTCGACTGCCGCGGCTTGGAGCTTCAGCCCGTCATGAGCCCCGTCGTCAAGAACGTCAACGGCACGAAGATTTACGGCCACAAGAATCTTGACATCGACCGCGTCATTCGCGAGGGCATGGCGGATTACATCAACGACACAGCCAACGTCGACCGCGCGGGCGTCAATCCCCTTGTCGTCAAAGCGGTGTCCGTTGAGAACTTCAACAGCAACCCTGTCTTAAGCATTCCCGATTCAAACCGCGTCTTGATTGAAAATCACGCGACGAAGTTCCTTAAAGATTTGAAAGTCGTCTTCCTGTTCGATTGAAACTTCACCGCCTTAAAATGTTTTTAATCCCTTGCGAGTTGCAGGGGATTTTTTTTAACAAAAATTCATGGTGGTGTGATAAATTTTTCTAAAAGGAGTGAGGAAAATGAATGTGCCCAAAATTTTATCGGCGGCGGCGGCGGCAATGATTTTGTTCGGAGGAAGCGCGAATGTTTCTGCCGAGACCGTCATATCGGCGGAAGCCAGTACCTCCGTCAAGATAACCGTCAAAAAATCCGTCGAAGACTACGCGTCGGCTGCTCAAGGCATTTACACGGGCTTGGTTATCGATTGTCGCGGCTTGGGGCTCAAAACCGCTATGTCGCCCGTCGTCAAGAACAGCAACGGCACGAAGATTTACGGCCACAAAAATCTTGACGTCGACAGAATCATCGCCGTGGGCATGGCGGACTACGTCAACAATCCCGCGAATGTCGCCCGCGCAGGTTCCCATCCCCTTTTCGTCCGAGCGGTTGCCTTGGAAGACTTCAACAGCACGCCCGTCGTCTCGATTGTCGACTCCAACCGCATTTTGATTGAGAATCGTGCCACGAAATTTCTTCAGGACTTGAAAGTCGTTTTCCTCTATTGAGCCGGGCAAATGTTGAAAAATTTTTTAATCACTGCTACACTAAGCGCATATTCAATTAAGGAGGCTTATTTCATGGCAGAAATTAAATTCGTCGAGGCGAAGGCTCTCAAGACTAAGCCCGACGTTTCCAAAATCGGATTCGGCACGCACTTCACCGATTATATGTTCGTTATGGACTACGACGCCGCGCAGGGCTGGCACGACGCCCGCATTGTTCCGCACGAAAAGATTTCGATTGACCCCGCCAACGCGACGCTTCATTACGGGCAAGCGATTTTCGAGGGGCTCAAGGCTTATCGGCAGGGCAACAAGGCTGTCGTCTTCCGCGCCAAAGACCATCTGCAACGCCTCAACCGTTCGGCGAAAATCCTTGACATTCCCGAATTGCCGTTCGACGTGATTCATGCGGGCTTGCTGAAACTCGTCGACGTCGAAAAGGACTGGATACCGACGGAAAAGGGGCAGAGCTTGTACATTCGCCCGTTCGTCTTCGCCACCGACGAAGTTTTGGGCGTCAGCGTCAGCAAGAAGTACAAGTTCATGATAATCCTGTCACCCGTTGCCGCCTACTACGCGCACGGCTTCGCGCCCGTCAAGATTTTGGTTGAAGACAAATACGTCCGCGCAGTTCGCGGCGGCTTGGGGGCTGCGAAGACTCCTGCCAACTACGCGGCGAGCCTGCACGCGGGATTGGTTGCGCACGAGATTGGCTTTGATCAGGTGCTGTGGCTTGACGGCGTCGAGCGCAAGTATATCGAAGAAGTCGGCTCAATGAACATCCTGTTCAAGATTAGCGGCGAGATTGTCAGCCCGTCTCCGAAGATTCAAACGTCGATACTTGACGGCATCACACGGCGCACGGTCAATCAGATTGCCAAGGCGTGGGGAATGCCGGTCGTCGAGCGCAGAATTTCAATCGACGAGATTATTGCGGCACACGAGGACGGTCGGCTTGAGGAAGTCTTCGGCAGCGGCACGGCGGCGGTTATTTCGCCCGTGGGCGTCCTGCGCTACAAGGAGCACGACTACGTTATCGGCGACGGAAAAATCGGAGCGTTCGCGCAGAAAATGTACGATTATATCGAAGGCCTGCACGTCGGGGAGGTCGAAGACACTTTCGGCTTTATCGAAGTCGTCGGCGAGTATTGAGCTTAACTTTGCAACAAAAAAACCCTTCCCGCTTGGGAGGGGCAATTTTTTTAAGGAGGCGATTATCGTGGAGAAATTTTTCGAGTTCGGAGCGCGCGGCACGAATTTTTGGACGGAAGTCATGGCGGGCGCGACGACGTTCCTTACAATGCTTTATATCGTCATCGTGAACCCGACAATGTTCGCGGCGGCGGGCGGCATGGACTTCGGCGGCGTGTACATTGCTACGATAATCGCGACGGTGACGGCGACGCTGATAATGGGCGTGGCGGCGAATTATCCGATAGCAATCGCGCCGGGGCTCGGCATCAACGCCTACCTGGTCTATTCGGTCATATTGGGCGGCGTGCCGTGGCAAGAGGCCTTGGGAGCGGCGGCGGTCTCTTCGGGCTTGTTCATAATCTTATCGGTGACGAAGTTCCGCGAGCTGTTCATAAATTCAATCCCCGAATCGCTCAAGCTGTCAATGGGCGCGGGGATAGGGTTATTCGTGGCGTTTATCGGCTTGCGCAACGGCAGGCTGATAATTTCGTCGGAGTCGACGGCAGTCACGCTTGGAAGCTTTTCGGAGCCGACAGCATATCTTACGGTCATTGGCTTGGTCGCGATGATGAGCCTGATGGTTTTACGCGTCAAAGGCGCGGTGTTCCTTGGGATGGTCTTCACGGCGTTGACGGCATTGCTTTTGGGGCATTGGCAGTTGCCGACGGAATTTTTTTCGACGCCGCACGGGCTTGACGAAACATTTTTCCGCTTGAGCTTCGCGGGCGTTCCTTCGCTGTCGAGCGTGATTTTCGTGCTGTTGCTGGTGACGTTGTTTGACACGACGGGAACAATGCTGGGCGTCGGTCGGCAAGCGGGCTTGATAAAAGACGGGAAGTTTCCGCACTTGAAAAGCGCGTTGCTTGCCGATTCGGTCGGGAGCTTTATCGGAGCCTTCGCGGGCACGGGACCGACGTCAGCCTTTGTGGAGTCGGGGACGGGCGTATCGACGGGCGGTCGAACGGGCTTTGCCTCTGTCGTGACGGCGGGATTGTTTTTGCTGCTGATATTTTTCGAGCCGCTTGCGCATTCGATTTCGTCAATGCCGGCAATTTCGGCACCCGCGCTGATTTTAACTGGCGGTTTAATGGTCGAAGGCGTGAGCGCGATAAATTGGCAAGACTACACGGAGGCTTTCCCGGCGTTCATGACGATGCTCTTGATGCCGCTGACCTACAGCATAGCGAACGGCGTCGGGCTTGGCATAATTTTGTACGTGATATTGAAATCGGTCGACGGGCAGAGAGTTGCGCCGTTGCTTTACGTCTTGGCGATATTATTTGCGGGCGAGCTGTTCTTTTCGTGAATTTTCCGCGCCAACCAATTATAAAACGCCCGCTTGTTGGCGGGGAGGCCTTTGCCGCCTGTCGGCGGATCGCCGAACCAGTTGGTAGCGATGATAGTCGCTTTCGGTTTTCCGCAAGACGCCCTCGGTTTTGTTGTAAGGAAATTTCAATTTCGGGTCGTATTCCGCGCAGGCCGCGGCGTCGCTTAAGAATCGGACGTTCTCTTCGTTAATCAAGCCGCAATCCGCCAATAATCTGAACGCCCGCTTGCAAAATTCGATATTGACTTCCCGAATATTTTCGTCGTTGTTGATACAGCGTTCGACACTTTTGAGCCGCGCAGACAGTTCGTCTTGATTTTTGAGGAAGTTGCCGCGCGCTGAGTCGGAAAAAATTTCAGTCACGTGAATGCCTCCTTTCGAGTAACGCAAAAGCGCGGGGACGAATCCTCGCGCTTGAAATTTCATATGGTGCGGTTGACGAGACTTGAACTCATACGCCCTTGCGAGCACTACCCCCTCAAAGTAGCGTGTCTGCCAGTTCCACCACAACCGCGTGATATATTATTGGTGCGGTCGATGAGACTTGAACTCATACCCCCGAACGAGGACTGCCCCCTCAAAGCAGCGCGTCTGCCTATTCCGCCACGACCGCATATTAAGCTTTCAAAACCACAAGATTTTCATAACGTCGCGATAAGCTCCGTCAACAGCAAAGAGTGCCGCCATTATGAAATCCATAAATTTCTCCGGATTGAAATCGCCGTCGTAAATTCTTGTAGAAAAGTCGCCTTCGACGCAAATCTCATCTCCGCGAAGATACATCTTGAAGAATCCGGTACGTTTATTAAACTCGTTGAAGAACTCGTAGAGGCTGTCTTTCTTACTTTCGTCCTCAAGGCTCGCGAATCCCAGAACCAGAATTTTGATTCTGATATCGGAGAAGATAACCATGACGTTCATCAGCGCGCCGCTTCTGATTTTTTGCGGAATAACTACCAAGCGGTCGCCATCGTCAAAAGAATTTTCATCGTAGCGGACTTCATTATCATCAAGGAAAATTTTAAAAGCGTCGTAATTATCCATTGAGAACACCTCCGCCGTGATAATCAACTTGGTGCGGCAGAGAGGACTTGAACCTCCACGGGGTCGCCCCCACCAGCGCCTGAAGCTGGCGCGTCTGCCATTCCGCCACTGCCGCACATGCCGAGGACCGGAATCGAACCGGTACGAGCTTTTACACTCGCAGGATTTTAAGTCCCGTGCGTCTGCCAGTTCCGCCACCCCGGCGAGTGGAGCGGGTGATGGGAATCGAACCCACGTGATCAGCTTGGAAGGCTGGAGCTCTACCATTGAGCTACACCCGCATGGAGCCGGCTATAGGACTTGAACCTACAACCTGCTGATTACAAATCAGCTGCTCTGCCAATTGAGCTAAGCCGGCGCAAAAAGTTGCGCTTAAAATCGAAATGGTGCCTCAGAGCGGAATCGAACCACTGACACGGGGATTTTCAGTCCCCTGCTCTACCAACTGAGCTACCGAGGCGCAACGTGACGTTGCATCCAGATAGCGCGCCGTGCCGTCCGACATTTCAAACGTAATCGCCGCGCTTATACGCAATGCTAGTCTGTTGATTTATCTGTAAAGGAACTGATTTTCAAGTGGCGACCCGGATCGGACTTGAACCGACGATCTCCGCCGTGACAGGGCGGCATTCTAACCAACTAAACTACCGGGCCGTTCGATTTTGAATGGTGGGCGATGACAGGCTCGAACTGCCGACCCCCTGCGTGTAAAGCAGATGCTCTTCCGGCTGAGCTAATCGCCCTTATAAAAATGGTGACCCGCCGGGGAATCGAACCCCGAACCTACTGATTAAGAGTCAGTTGCTCTACCAGTTGAGCTAGCGAGTCATATTATCAGATATGGCTGGGGCAGCTGGATTCGAACCAACGATGCGGGAGTCAAAGTCCCGTGCCTTGACCGACTTGGCTATGCCCCAACTCCTTTTAAAAAAAATGGCTCCCCGGACTGGACTCGAACCAGTGACTCCCTGATTAACAGTCAGGTGCTCTACCGACTGAGCTACCGAGGAATTTTTAGCGGCAAATACCTACTCTCCCGGGGCGTCGCCACCCAAGTACCATTGGCG
>CAMJMR010000069.1 GCA_946407095.1 uncultured Selenomonadales bacterium
CGTTCTTTTTGCTACTATTCTTCTCTGGTTAAAATGAATTGTCCACAGTCCCTAGGGACTGTTGGTAAGTTGAAGTGTCGAGGCGCGCATGGATGGCGGCCGCCGGTAACAGAAAGCAACGTGACGTTGCATCCAGATAGCGCGTTGAAACTCGTCGACGGATTAGGGGTGGACGCCGCGTCCACGCTGTTTCCCCGCTTCTAAAGTGGGTCTTTGCTCGGTCAAAGAAAGTAGTTAAACCAACTTAAAGCCATTAAACCGCCGAATTGACGGAACGATTTAATTCACCAACAACCCCTAATAACCGTAATCAATGCCTCTGCTTTAAAAGACCGCTTCAATCGTGCCGATAATTTCGCCGCGATGATTCTTCAGCACGGGCGGGAAACGTTTATCAAGCTCCGCCGCCTCGTTCTTCGTGAGCAAGTCCAGATGTTTCAGCACGGCAATCGTCATGGGCGTGACTGCCGCATAACTGCCGTCCTCAATCTTGAACGTGATACCCAAATCGCCGTCCTTAACTGCCAAACAGTAGACAGCGTCCGAGCCGATTTTCGCGATAACCCTGCCGCCCGTCACTTCCGAGACCGCCAAATCGATTCTGCCCGTGCCCGAAACGACTTGCGGGTAGCGGCTCATTGCGTCGCGAATTTTCGTTGCGGCAAGTTCGTATTCGCCCCAATCGCCTTTGGCGGGCGTCGACAGGCGGGCGTAGGCAAGGGACATGTTGTAAATCGGCAGATAGAACACGGGCACGCCGCAGCCGTCAATTCCGATTTCCAGCTTGTCTTCGGGCATGCGCGACGCCATTGCCACGTGCTTGAAAATAATTTTTTGCGCTTCGTGTTCGGGCTGAGTGTAGCCCTCGTAGGGGACGCCGAGCATCATTGCCAACGCGATTATCTGCGAATGCTTGCCGGAACAGGGATTGTGCACGGGCAAGACCTTTTCGCCCGCCGCGATGATTTTTTTGAACGCCTTGCCGCTCATTGGGCGCATGACGCCGCAATCCAAAACCGATTCGTCCAGTCCCAACTTTGCCAAAATTCCTCTGACAAGCGCGACATGATTTTCCTCGCCGCTGTGACTGGAAACCAACAGCGCAAGTTCCTCTTCGGTTATGCCGTAACGAGAAAGCCCGCCGTTTTTCACGAAGGGCAACGCTTGAAAGGGCTTGGCAGCCGACCGCCAAAACATAGGCAGATGCGCGTTGCCGACCGCCGCGACGACCTCACCTTTGCAGTTGACTGCCGCCACGTCTCCGCGATGAATGTTTTCCACGTGACCTGCGCGGGTGTAATGCAATACAACTTCACTCATAAAAATTCCTCCCAATCAAAAATCTGTGAACTCTTCAAGAATCACGCACGCAATTTCATTGAATTGACGAAGCTGTTTATCATTAGTCAGAAACAAATTACAACCGCAGACGCAAGCTGCCGCCAACTGCAGAGAATCGGCTGTTTTGAAATACGGATACCTTGCTCGAATTTGAGCCGCCTTAATGGCAGTAAACTCGTCGATTTTATGAATTCTCACGCCGCACTCCGTAAGAAATTTCCAGAAAATGTTTATCGCCGATTCATTGTTCGTGCGATAAGGGAAAACCAAATATTCCATGCAAGTTATCGTTGAAGTGACGAGCTTATCTTGCGAATTTAGGAATCGCGAAAAGATTTGCTCGGCTTTTGAGCGCAACGGCGATTTTTCATCAAGCAGATAAATAATCGGCGAGGTGTCGACAAAAATTTTATTTTCCATCTGAACGCAAATCCTTTATGTAATTTTCTACCGCTTCGACACTGCCGAACATATCGCCGCCGCGTCCCGAATACTTACTTAAATCGATGTTTTCTTTTACGCGTGTCGACGAAGATTCTTCCGATGTTATGAGTTGAATAATCGCGTAAAGTTTTTCTTCGGGAGCCGCCTCAAGCAGTTTAAAGGCTGTTTGTCTCAAGGGTGACATAAAAATTCCTCCCTGCAAAAAAATAAGACCGCGTTGCAGTCAAACTCAACGTCGGTCACTTCCTCAAAGAAAAATTTTTAAACGGGACTCGGTGTAGATTCGTCGGGCAATTTCGGCGGCTCGTCTTGCGCGGGCTTGGTCAGCTCGACGGGAACGGGAGGCGGCTCGTCTTTGACGAACGGCTTTTCAAATTCGGGAACCACCGCGCCAAAGACGATATCCTTAAGCTCTTGCGCCGAAAGCGTTTCCTTTTCCAACAATGCCTGCGCTATCTGTTCAAGCTTGTCTCGGTTGTCGTTGATAATCGTGCGGCAAGCCTCGTAAGCCTCCTCCATGTACCGCTGAACTTCCTTGTCGATTTCGCTCGCCACTTCCTCGGAATAATTTTTCTGCGGCTGTCCGAAGTAATATTGTTGCGCGGGGTCTCCGCCGTAGGCAACGGGGCCAAGGACGTTGCTCATGCCGTATTGCATAATCATTGCGCGGACGATTCGGCTGGCCTGCTGAATGTCTTGCGATGCGCCCGTCGAAATTTCGTTTAGGACAATTTCCTCGGCGACGCGCCCGCCCATTGCAACTTTCAGGCGGTCAATCAGCTCGGAACGCGTGGCGTAGCTTCTGTCCTCCTTGGGCAACATCAGCGTGTAGCCGCCCGCTCTGCCGCGCGGGATTATCGTGACTTTGTGGACGGGGTCAGCGTGCTTAAGCATCATTCCTACCAGCGCGTGCCCGCCCTCGTGATAAGCGGTAAGTTTCTTTTCGTCCTCGCTCATGACTTTGGATTTGCGTTCGGGGCCCGCCATGACGCGCTCGATTGACTCTTCAAGCTCCGTCATGTTGATTTCGTGCTTATTGCGTCTTGCCGCCAAGAGAGCCGCCTCGTTGACAAGATTCGCCAAGTCCGCGCCCGTGAAGCCCGGAGTCCGCCGCGCCAAAACGTCAAGGTCGGCGTCTTTGGCTATCGGCTTGCCCTTCGTGTGAACGCGCAGGATAGCAATGCGTCCCGTCACGTCGGGCTTGTCGACGACGATTTGTCTGTCGAAGCGGCCGGGTCTCAGCAAAGCTCTGTCCAGAATGTCGGGGCGGTTAGTGGCGGCGATTATGATAATGCCCTCGTTGGGCGCGAAGCCGTCCATTTCGACAAGCAACTGGTTAAGCGTCTGTTCGCGTTCGTCGTGCCCGCCGCCCAAGCCTGCGCCGCGTTGACGACCGACCGCGTCAATCTCGTCGATGAAGATTATGCACGGGGAATTTTTCTTTGCCTGCGCGAACAAATCACGGACACGCGACGCGCCGACGCCTACAAACATTTCGACGAAATCGGAGCCGCTTATAGAGAAGAACGCGACGCCCGCCTCGCCCGCGACCGCCTTTGCAAGCAACGTCTTGCCTGTGCCGGGCGGTCCGAAGAGCAACACGCCTTTGGGGATTCTCGCGCCCAAGTCGTTGAATTTTTTCGGGTGCTTGAGGAATTCGACGACCTCGGCAAGTTCCTCTTTAGCCTCGTCCGCGCCCGCCACGTCGTTGAACGTCACTTTGACCTTATCGCCGCCCATGAGTTTGGCTCGGCTTTTCCCGAACGAAAAGACTTTGCTGCCGCCGCCTTGCGTCTGGCTTATCATGAAGTACCAAAAGCCCACCAAAAGCGCAATCGGCAACAGTGACGAAAGGAGCGTCATCCACCACGGCGGGTCTTTCGGATTCTGCGCGGTTATTTCTACGCCTTTGGCTTCGAGTTTTCCGACAAGTGTTTCGTCGCCAATCGGCTCGTCGGGTGCTGTCGTCGTGAACTCGCCGCCGTCCTTTTTCGTGACTTTAATCGTGTTCCTAACCAATACGACCTTCGTGACTTCGCCCTTGTCGACCATCTGCAGGAATTGCGAATAGCTCGTTTCTTCCACCGGCTGCGGCTTGACCGAAAAGTAATCGTAGGCGGTTATCGCGATAAAAATCACCAGCAAATAGAACCCGACGTTGCGCAAAAAACTGTTCAATCAAAACGCTCCTTTGCCCGGAAATTTTTATTTGCCGCCGTAGACACTGCGATTGAGGATGCCAAGATACGGCAGGTTGCGATAGTGTTGCGCGAAGTCAAGCCCGTAGCCGACAATGAACTCGTCAGGGACTTCAAAGCCGCAATAGTCAATCTTGACGTCGACTTTGCGGCGGCTGGGTTTATTCAGCAGGGTGCAGACTTTGACGCTGTTGGCCTTTTTGTCCATGAAGTAATCGATAAGATAGTTCATCGTCGTGCCCGAATCGATTATGTCTTCGACGAGCAGAATGTCGCGGTCTTTGGGGTCGTTGTCCAAGTTCTTGAGGATGTTGACTTTGCCGCTGGTGTGGCTGTTGGCGTCGTAGCTGGAGGCGATTAAAAAGTCGAATTGGACGGGGATGGTCAGCCGCCGCACAACGTCGGTGTAGAACATGACTGCGCCGTTGAGGATGCCGACCGTCAAAAGCGGTTTGGCGATGTCCTTGTAGTCTTCGCTGATTTGCGCGCTGATCTCCTTGGCGCGGGCGGCAATTTCCTCCTCGGTGTACAGCACGCGTTCGATGTAATCTTCCTTACTCTTCAAAGCAATCAACCCTTTCTTTTATGATAAGTCTTCCTTGTCGTAAATCTGCACGAAAATGTTTTGGCAGTTCGACACCCGCCAAGCCGTCGATTAAAACCTTGCGGACGCCCTCGAAGTGCACGAAGCCGAAATCCTTAGCCGAACCCGTGACTTGCGCGATGAATTTCTTTATGACGGCGCGTTGAAGGGCGGGGTGCAACTTCAGGAACTCTGCGCGGACGATTGAATTGTTTCGGACGACGACGGGGAAAATTTCCGTAGCCTGCGCGGCTATGAAGTCAGCCTCCTCCGCCGTGACTTCGCCCAAGCGGCAAAGCGTCTCGACAAGCGCGGGATTAAACGCCTCAAGCGTCGGGATAAGCTCAAGTCGAATCTTATTGCGTGTGGCGTCGGTCTCGAAGTTTGTAGCGTCAAGGCGCGGCGTCAAGTTTCGTCGTCGGCAAAAATTTTCAAGCTCAACCTTCCTGAACCTAAGCAACGGGCGAATCAGCAAGCCGTAATCGTCGGAGCGCATTCGGAACTTCATGGCGGATAAGCCTGTCGAAGTCGCGCCGCGCAGGAGCCGCATTAAAATCGTTTCGGCCTGGTCGTCGGCGTGATGCGCCAGGGCAATCGCGTCGCAATTCAAATCGCGTCGGGCATTGCTCAAGAATTCGTAGCGCAACGTTCGCGCAGCCGTCTCGACGGAAATTTTTTGTTCGGCCGCGAAAGATTTAACGTCGCCGCGCCCGCCGATGAATTTTATCCCGCGCTCTTCGGAGAAGGCTTGAACAAAGTCCGCGTCGTCGATTGAGGCTTGCCCCCTTAAGCCGTGCTCGAAATGCGCAATGACGACTTCCAACCGGAACCGTCGCCGCGAATTAATCAGCAACTCGGCAAGGGCAAGGGAATCTGCGCCGCCCGACACCGCGATTAGGATTTTGCCGACTCCGTCGAAAATTTTTTCGGCAACGCAGATGTCAATAAACTTTTTCAACATGAAAAAAAAATCTTTAGGAACCCGGCTTTATTCATTCCTCATTCCTAATTCCTCATTCCTAATTGCTTTTCAGTCTCTGCGCGAGCCGCGCCCGCCGCGCTTTGAATCGGTTTTTCGTTTCAAGTCGGTCAAACGTTCGTCGCTGTCTTTGAGGAACTTGGACAGCTTATCTTCAAAAGACGCCGACAGTTGCCTCTGTGGCTTGCGAAAATCTCCGCGCCGATTTTGCTTGAACTGTTGCCCGTCGCTCTCTTGCGGCTTAGCTTTTGCCTGCTTCAAAGACAGCGCGATTTTGTTGCCGTCGATGTTTACGACTTTGACTTGAACTTTATCGCCTTCGCTAAGAAAATCGTGCACGTCATTGACGTAAACGTCGGCGACCTCGGAAATGTGAATGAGCCCGACTTTTCCTTCCTCCAGCTCCACGAAGGCACCAAAATTCGTGATTCGCGTGACCTTGCCTTCCACAATGCTGCCTGCTTCCATTGCCAAAATACTGTCCTCCCAAAACAAAAATTTAGTCTCGGCTCAAGGGCGCGCCGCTTGATAGGGCATTTCGCCGTCTTTGGCGAGCCCCAAGTCTTCGCGTGCCAGCCGTTCGATATTGTTGATATCCTGCAGTTCGGCGAGTTCCTTGCGCAATTTTTCATTCGTCGCCTTGGCCTTTTCGAGCCGCTTGTCGGCAATGCGTTGGCTTTCGCTTACGTGTGACAAGTGCACCTGTTGAGAGATTAAAACCGTCGAGAAGTAAGCGATCATCGCGAACATCACCAACGCAAACCAGTTGAAACCGCTTCTTTTCCGCATTGCGCCGCCTCCTCATTTATTTCGTAATAATAGCAGTTAGCCCGCTCTTTCGCAAGGTTTAGTTCTCGGCGTAGACTATAGCCTTTCTAAAGTCCGCTGTGTCAAAAATATTCGGATCGTAGATAAAAATCATGTAGCCTTCGCTCGTTGAAGTTTTGAAGCCGTATTTTTGCAGAATGCTTTTCACTCTGACGAGGTCGTCTTGACGGTGATAAGTGCAAATCGACGCGCGGACGTGATTGTTGGTAAGAATTCTTTTCGCGCCTTGCAAGGCAAAGGGCTCCGCGCTTTCAATGTCCATTTTAAGAAAAATGTTTTCGCCGCGCAGGTCGGGCAGGGCGTCGTCGATTGTGATACTTGCGCCCTTCGTAATGTTTGAAACGTAGCGCGGGAAAAATTCCGCCTTGCCGCGATAATCTTTGAACGTGTGCTTGAGCGGCTCCGTCCATTTCGGATTCGATTCAAACAAATACATTTTGGAACAGATGTCGACGTATTTCAGCGCGAAATTTCCTTCGCAGACGCCCGCATCAATGACGACGTCGCCCGCGTTGACTTTATGGTTGCCCGTGACGTAAAGGTGCGGCGAAGTCGGTGCCTGGTCGCGCAAAACATTCTTGACGACTTTTTGTCCGAGCTTTTCGGGCGGGTAATACATTCGCCTTTCCTTGCCCTCGACGGTCTTGAAGATTATGTAGGGCAAGTTGCAAGCCCCATCGATAAAAATTTCGTCTGCGGTGTCTTTGAAGTCTGCCAATAGGCGATTGTCTCACGGATTATCGGGTCGGCGGAGTCTTCGTATTTTTTTTGTCATGAACTGTTGCAGGAGCCAAAAGCAATTTTTAAATTGTTCGGGTTGCCCGATTCTAAGCTTGCGCAAAGCGAGAAGGATTTTATCGGAAAATTTTTTCTGAAGGCGCAAACCGCAACGTCCCAAGACAAATCGATAATCTCGCGCAACGGGCGGACGGGATAGCCTCTCAGCGATGTCAATTGCTCGTGCTTGTCCAGGGAAAGAATCGCCGCAATGTCGTATTCAAGCTTTTCTGCCAAAACGCACATTTTTTCGCAGAATATCAGAGTTTCGCCGGGATGCTTCAGCAATACAATCCTCAAAAGCGAGTACCTCCTTGCGCAGTGAAAATTTTGCATTAAATTCAACGCGCCCTGTTATATTTCCTGCCGCAAGCGAAACTTTTTGCCTTGACAAGGAAAAGCGGCAAGTTTATCATTTACCAAAAATTTTTTGGAGGTATCGCAATGAAATTGTTTGGCAGGGTAAAGTTCCGTCGATTGGCGGCGATTGCGGCTCTTGGCGGCGCGATTTTTTTCGGCGGCAATGCGGTCGAGGCGGCGCCCGCAGACAACGGCGTTTGGGCTTTTCGCGAGGCTTATACCGCGCATAGTGCCGACACCCGCGTCTTTGAACAAGCTTTGACGCTTGTTGCCCCGACGTTCCATTTGGATATCGATTCGCGCGCGCAAGTGCTTAAGGACGGCTCGTTCCGCATGGGCGGCAAGTTCACGTGGACTTATACCAACTTGAAAAAAAATTACTCGACCAACAGCAACATTCCGTTTTACATCGAACAAATCGATAACGAAATGACTCTTTACGTTCAGCGACGCGGCAAGTGGAGCAAAATGCTTTTGCCGGGCTTGCCGTCGGGTATTGCCCTCCTCTGGAAGTCGACAGACCCCGCCCTCCTCAACGACGTGATGGACGCGGTTAAAAAAGTCGACGTCCTCAAAGACAACGACGATATCCGAATCATGAACGTCACGCTTGACGGCAAAAAACTTTCCGCCATTTTGGAAAAGAACAGCCAATCAACTTTCACGAACCTCAAAGGCGACGCGCTCACCGAGCAAAAAGAAATTTTTGCCAGATGGCTTGCCGCCTTCAAGTCAACCAACATAACTTTTGCGTGGACGGTCAACAAGCCGAGCCTGACGACCGCAACCGCCTCCTTTGACTTGACGAATATCATGCAAGCCTACGCCCGCTACGTCCTCGACGAATCTGCTGCCGGGCGCGTCGTCCTCACCGACGAAGAGCGCGACCTCCTCGACGCCATGGGCTATTACGCCGAATTGCGCTCCTACACCACGCAAATTCGGGCGCGCAAGGATACGCTGGTCAATCTGCCGTCGAATTTGAGCAAGGCTCCCGAAAATGACAATTCGCTCGACGATATCTTCAGCGAAATGACGACCGTCGTCGAAAAATAACTTACCGATAAAAAATCCTCGTGCGTCGTCGCCGGATGACGCAACAAGGCATTCACACGAACTGCAGGCAAGGGCTTTGGTTGAGCCTCGGAAAGTTCGTTGAATGCCTTTTATTTTTTGGGATGGATAGAAATGATTTATTTGCCGATAGCGGTCGCGGTTTTGGCGAATGTCCTTTATCACGTGGCGAGCAAGTCAATCGCCGCAGAGCAAAACGCCTTCATGGGGCTGGTCGTCAATTACGCCACGGCTTTGATAGCGAGCGCGGTTTTATTTTTCCTTACGCCGCACGAAAAAATTTTGGTCGAAGCGGCGCGCAGTAATTGGGCTTGCATACTCATGGGCTTGGCGATAACGGGCGTCGAAGTTTCCTTCGTGATGATTTACCGCGCGGGCGGCGAGATGTCGACGTCGTCTTTGATAGTCAACATTTTAATCGCGTTGGCAATGCTTGCGGTCGGCGGCGGCTTCTATAACGAGCAAATCACCGCGCAAAAAATTTTCGGGGCAATCCTTTGCATAGCGGGCGTGATTATGCTATCTTTGCGCTAAACTTTCAAGGGAGCGATTCTTTTGACTGAAAAAGCATTATGGCTGTTGGTAAATATGATTTGTCGTTATTAACTACTTTCTTTGCTTGCGCGAATGTACAATGTAAGTGCAACACAATGAAAAACTCATAGTTTCCTGCTAAGATGTTTATCGTAATGGTGGTGAATACTTGCTACACGCGAAGACGTAAAAAATGCCGCCCGAACAAATTGCCAATCGTCTCAAGCTCGAAAATTATCCGATTCAGATAAGTTACAGGACGATAGCAATCTACGCAGGGATACGCCGGAACAAAAACGTTCATTGAGGTATTTCAGTGTCAACCGCTCTACACGATAACCCCTGACAGAGGGCAAGGTAACGACGGAGTTGGGCGTTGAGTTCTACTTTCCGCCGGTAGCATCACGCGCCTTAGCAAGGAAGACTTACAAAAAGTCGTTGACCAACTAAATCACCGTCCCAGAAAATGTTTGGGTTATAGAACACCCGCAGAAGTATATTTTTCCACTACGTTGCACTTTGCTTGACTATTCGCGTGTCCAAAGACGAACAATGTGGACGCGACAACTACCCTTAAGCCGTTGACGACTTTCAACGCGCTTGCCGGATGCAAACCTCATGCCTAGCGCATTCGCCGTTGCCCCGTCCTTGGGCGGCCTCTAAAACGCGGAGTTTTTACCAACAAACCCTAAGAACAGGTGTTCATAAATGGTAAAAAGTGATATAGTAAGTGTATTATGAGA
>CAMJMR010000070.1 GCA_946407095.1 uncultured Selenomonadales bacterium
AAGCGCGTCATCTGTTCCGCCGCTTTTAAAGCGGCCGGCAAAGCACTTTGAAAATCTTATAGAACATTGACTTCACCCTTGAGTAGCCAAGTCTGGGCCTGCGTGATTTTGACGTTGATTAAGTCGCCCGCCCGCTCTTCGCCGTGAGCAAACAGCACCAACTTGTTCGACCGCGTCCGCCCCGTGAAAATCTTATCGTCGGTCTTGCTTGCGCCCTCGACTAAAACTTCGACGACCGTGCCCTCCAGCGCGCGATTTTTCGCAAGGCTGATTTCGTTTTGAACTTTCATCAGCGCGTCAAGGCGGCGGTGTTTGGTATCGTCGTCGACCTGCGCGGGGAAAGTTGCGGCGGGCGTCCCGCTGCGCTTTGAGTAGATGAACGTGAATGCCGCGTCGAATTGCACCTCGCGAATAAAATCAAGCGTCTCGCGCAAATCGTCATCGGTCTCGCCGGGGAAGCCGACAATCAAATCCGTCGTCAAGCTGACGTGCGGAAGGGCGGCGCGAATTTTTTTCACAAGCTCCAAATATTTTTCGACGGTGTAGACGCGATTCATGCGCTTGAGGATTTTGTCGTTGCCATATTGCACGGGCAAGTGAATGTGCTCGCAAATGTGCCGCCCGCCCGCCATTGCCGCAATCAGCTCGTCGGAAAGGTCTTTCGGGTGGCTCGTCATGAAACGCAACCGCTCGACGCCCGAAATCTTGTCGACGACACCAATCAGCTCGGCGAACGTCATTCCGCCCGAATACGAATTGACATTCTGACCCAACAAGGTAATTTCCTTGAAACCCTCGGCGACGGCTTGCTTGACTTCCGCGAAAATTTCTTCGGGCTTGCGACTGCGCTCGCGGCCGCGAACGTAGGGAACAATGCAGTAGGTGCAGAAATTGTTGCAACCGTACATAATCGGCACGAACGTCGACACTTGCCCGCCGCGCAACGGAAAAACTTCGCTCGGAATATCGCCGCTGACATTCGACACGTCTACGAAGTGTTTGCGCTCAAGTTCAAGGCTTCGGACGACGCGGGCGACTTCGGAACTTTGACCCGTGCCCAAAACGAAATCGATATGCGGCGCGCGCTTGATAAGGTTATCGCCTTCCTTTTGCGCCATGCAACCCGCCACGCCCAAAATCAGCGTGGGCTTTTGCTTCTTGAGAGCCTTAAGCCTGCCGATTTGCCCGAAGACTTTATCCTCGGCTGTGGCGCGCACGCAACAGGTATTAATCAAAATCAAGTCCGCCGCGTCGAAGTCGTCGGTCAAAGTGTAGCCGATTTGCCGCAAGAGCCCCGCCATGCGCTCGCTGTCGGCGACGTTCATTTGGCAGCCGTAAGTTAAAAGTTTCAATTTCTTTTCCATGCGAAGTAAAAATTTCACCTCTGAAACCGAATTATTTGCCCTCCGCCAAGTCGACGGCAAGCTTCGCGTTCAAGCGGGCAAGTTCGCCCAGTTCCCTCAAAAGTTTCGCGTCACGAAAATTTTTGGCGGCGGAAAGTCTTTCAAGCGTCTCGTCGAAAATTTTATCCGCCGTCACGTCGGAAAGGTTGCCCGGCGGTTTTTCGCCGATTGAATCCAAAAATCGCTCAATCTTCGGGTCGTAGGAAATGCCAACCATCGGCACGTTCATAATGCCCGCGAAAATCAGCGCGTGAAGACGGACGCCGATTAGAACGTCCATGCAGCCGACGAGGCTCAAAATTTCCCGCGTCGTGAATTCTTCGTCGAGGACAGTGCAAGTCTCCTTCATTAGGGCGGCGGTCTCCTGCGCGGCGCGGATGTCTTCGGGAAATTTCATCGGGATAAAGACAATCTGCGCGGCAGTGACGGCGGCAAGGCGGTCAAGGGCGGCGGCAAGTTCGCGCTGAAAATTTTCCCAGTCAATCCAGTGACGAATCGCCACGCCGATAAATTTCCCCGCGCGAGTCGTCGAGCGTCTTGCCAAAATTTTTTCGCCCATGTCGAGCGGCACGGGCTTAATCGCCAAGACGGGGTCGGCAGTGCAGAAAATTTTCGGGCGAGTGATGTTCAAGCGCGCCAATTCCTCCAGCGAGCCTCTGTCGCGCACGGTTATCAAGTCGACGCGATTGACGATTAAGTTCATGAGCTTGTGAGCCAACGCGCCGCGAATGGGGCCAATGCCCTGCGCGTAAAGCATGACTTTGCGTCCGAAGGCAAGCGCAAGAGAAATTATCGCAAGGTAATAGTAAAGACTGCGACCGCTCGTCACGTTTTGCAACAGAGAGCCGCCGCCCGAAATGAGCAAGTTCGCTGCCCGAATGCGTTTCATTATCGTCCAAATATCCGACCTGGGCACGGCGTCAACGTTGTGGCGGCGTTTGGTGTATTCGGGATTGAGCGAAATGACCGTGACGTTCAAATCCGAAATTTCTTCGCGCAAGACTTCAAGCATCGCCGCGAGCATCGCCTCATCGCCGCCGTTCTTCGAGCCGTAATAGCCGGAGACTACGATTTTCATACACACCTCAGAGAGTAGGTTTTCTAGTTCCCAGTTCCTAGTCTATTCTGCCCGTCAAGCAATTCCCCTGCCTGCCCGCCAAAAGCTTGCGCCCGCCCAATGCCAATGCTAAAATGCCGCGAAAGGAGATGATTGCCTTGGTTAAAAGATTTTTGACGGCGGCGTTGTTAAGCGCGGCTATTTTTTTCAGCGGCTGCAGCGATTCCGCTCAAATCGACGAACCCGTCAATACCGCGCAGGCCTCGCCCGTAGCAAAAAACGTTCCGGCCTTCACGGCTGAGACAATCACGGGCGAAACCGTCACGAACGAAATTTTCGCGTCGAAGAAAATCACCCTCGTGAACATCTGGGGGACATTCTGCCCGCCGTGTATCGCTGAAATGCCCGAGCTGGCCGAAATGGCACGCAATTTGCCCGCCGACGCGCAGATTATCGGCTTGGTGCTGGACGCCTCGGAAAATTCCACTCAAGTGCAACGAGCGCAAGAAATTACTCAACAAGCGGGCGCGGACTTCGTGAATATTATTCCCGACGCGCAGTTGCAAAACTTCATGGAAAATATTGAAGCCGTTCCCACGACGATTTTCGTAAACAGCAAGGGCGAAGTCGTAGGCAAGGCGATTATCGGCGCGGATCTCAAGGGCTACAAGAATGAACTGGAAAAGCTCCTTAAATAGGCTGATGATTTTCGCGGCGAGCGCGGCAATGATTTGGTTCGGGCTTGAACGCGGGGAATTATCGGCCGTCTTCGCGAAGGCAACGCGTGTCTGTTTGGCGTGCATAGGGCTGGGCTGATGAAACGGCGATTGATTCAGTTGGCGGCGACGCTCTTGACGAATCCTTTTGTGGCGAATTTTTTAAGCGGTAAACTTTATCGCGGCGAGCTGAAAAATTTCTGCGCCCCCGGTTTAAATTGCTGGTCGTGTCCTGCGGCGGCGTTGAGTTGTCCCGTCGGCGCAATGCAAGCCGTAAGCGGCATGGGCGGCAAGTTCAGTTTCTACGCGACAGGCTTCACGTTGCTAATCGGCTTGTTGCTTGGCAGAGCGGTTTGCGCCTTCCTGTGTCCCTTCGGGCTGATTCAAGACTTGCTGAACAAAATCCCTTCGCCGAAATTCAGACTGCCGCGCAGATTGTCCGCCGTGAAATACGTCGTGCTGATAGTCTTCGTGCTGGTTCTGCCCGTCGTGAGCGAATTGGGCGAGCCGGCCTTTTGCGAGTACATTTGCCCGGCGGGGATGTTGGAGGCGGGCTTGCCGTTGATAGCCACGCATGAAGAATTCCGCGACGTGTTAGGCAGTCTGTTCGCGCTGAAAGTTTCAATCTTGCTTGCCGTGATTGCGGGCAGCGTCGTCGTGCACAGATTTTTTTGCCGCTTGCTGTGTCCTTTGGGCGCGATTTACGGCTTGCTTAACGGCGTGAGCTTTTACCGCTTGACCTGCTCGGCGGACAAGTGTAACGGTTGCGGGCGGTGCAGGCGAGCTTGTCCCGTCGACCTCGACCCGACCAAAGATTTCAATTCCGCTGAGTGCATTCGTTGCGGGCAATGCGTTTCGACTTGCCCGACCAAAGCTTTGAACGTCCCATTGAAAACCGATTGAACATCTTCCGAGAATTCGGATAACAATAGCGCGATTGCGGCGAAGATTGATTCTTCGACACGACCGCGCTAATTTTTTTTGAATAAAGTATGGGGCAAAGTTCATTTGAGTTTCTTTAGAGCCTCCGCCAATTCGTCAGCCGTTAGGATTTTTTGCGGAAGGTTGAAGCCTTTGCGGCGGAGGCGGGCTGCCATTTCTGCGGCAACGGGCACGTCGAAGCCGAGGCGTTTCATTTCCTTTGCGTCCGTGAAAATGTTGCGCGGGGTGTCGTCGCGGAGGATTCGCCCGCCCGCCATCAGCAGGACGCGTTGCGCTTGAGCCGCCTCCTCCATGAAGTGCGTTATGTAAATTATCGTCTTGCCCTGCGCGTGGAGGCGTTTAACCATAGTCAAGACTTCGCGGCGTCCCAGCGGGTCAAGCATGGCAGTCGGCTCGTCGAAGACAATAACTTTCGTATTCATGGCTATCACGCCCGCTATCGCGATTCGTTGCTTTTGCCCGCCGCTAAGTTTGCTCGGCGCGAAATTTCTGTAGCCGCTCATGTTTACGGCGTCCAGGGCAAGGTCGACGCGCTCGCGAATTTTTTTCGGCTCAATGCCCAAATTCTCAAGCCCGAAGGCAACATCATCCTCGACAATCGCCGCGACGATCTCGCTGTCAGGATTTTGGAAGACCATGCCGACGTTCTCGCGGACTTGCCAAAGATTTTTTTCGTCCGAAGTGTCCAGGCCGTCGACGAAAATTTTCCCGTCACTCGGAAGCAACAGGGCATTGAAGTGCTTGGCAAGCGTCGATTTGCCGCTGCCGTTCGTGCCGATTATCGCGACGAATTCACCCTCGGCAACGGAAAAGCTCACGCCGTCCAGCGCAACCTTATCGCCCGCCGAAGACTTGTAGACGTGACGAAGATTTTCAGCACGAATCATTTCCAAAATTTTTGCCTCCAATATCAAGCGCACCGCGAAGTTCAGAGGCCGCCATGGATGGCGGCCGCCGGCAACAGAAACAAGGATGTTTCTTTGCCGGCACAGTCGGCTGCGGTGACGACGCCTGTGCAGATGTTGGTTACTTACGGTCACGACTATTTACGCCCCTGCGAGGCGCACTTTCTTTTTGCTACTTTTTCTTTGGGCGAACAAAGAAAAAGTAGATTTAAAAAATAAATTTAATCGAATGCCGAATCGAAAGAACGAACCCGCCGCCATAAATCACTTCGCTGCGATAAGTTCAATCTCGCAGAGCGCGCCCGCCGGCAAATCCTTCACCGCAACACAAGACCGCGCAGGCTTGCTGATGAAATATTTTTCGTAGACGGCATTGAACGCCTTGAAGTCGGCGATGTCGGCAAGGAAACACGTCGTCTTGAACACCTCGCCGAAATCGTAGCCCGCCGCCTCCAAAACCGCCGCCAAGTTCTTGCAACACTGCTCGGCTTGCCCTTCAATCGTCGTCGCCGTGATTTTGCCGACAGCAGGGTCAATCGCGATTTGCCCCGACGTATACAGTAGCCCGTTGACTTTAATCGCCTGGCTGTAGGGGCCGACGGCCGCGGGTGCCTTGTCCGTGTGGATAGTTCTCATGTCACTGCCTCCCAAAAATTTTTGCGCCCGTATTGTAGCGAATTCGCCGCGCTTTGCAAAGGCTTAAGCTTCAAAACTTTTTCAGGTTGACTTGCTATATTGACGAAAATATTTTCGGAAAGGAAGATGTCCGACGATGAGCGCAGTAAAAATTTTCGCGGCAATTATCTGTACGTTATTCCTGCTTTCGACGCCCGCGCAGGCTCAGAAAAAAATTTTCATCAACGCGGCAAGCCGACTCATGCTTTTCTACGACGGTAACGTTAAGCTCGCGGTTTACCACTTGGGCTTGGGCAAAGTCAGCACGCCGACGCCGACGGGCTATTTTAAAATCCAAACTAAGGAAGTAGACCCGCCGTGGATTGACCCGTCCGACCCCGAATACGAAGTGCCCTCAGGTCCCGACAATCCCTTGGGCTACCGCTGGATGCAACTGCAGGGCAACTACGGCATTCACGGCACCAATCGCCCCGAAAGTATCGGCGGCTACGTCTCCAACGGCTGTATTCGCATGCACGAAAAGGACGTCGAAAAACTTTTTGACGCCGTCGAAGTGGGCACGCCTGTCGAAATTACTTACAATCGCGTCGTCGTCGAGAAGTCGCCCGACGATGAGGTTGTCTACTACATTTACCCCGACGGCTATCACATGCAAGACTTGACGGTTGCCGACGTGGCAAAGTGGATTGAACCGTTCGGCGTGCTTGCCTTCGAGAGCGATTACGACATTTCGCAAAAAATCGAGGCGTCCGACGGCGAACCGACTTTTATCGGCAAGCCTTACAACGTCGAAGTCAACGGCGAACTCACTCAACCGACCGACGCCAACAATACCCGCTACTTCGCCAAGGCCGTCCTGCGCGACGGAATTACCTACATGCCCGTCGTCCCTATCGCCAAAATCTTGCGCATGAAGTTGGAATGGAACAAGACCGAGGCGACGCTCAAAAGCCGTTTCGGGAAGGTCATTTGCTACGAGCGCAAGGGGCAACTCTATTGCAATGCCGACGACGCGCCCGTGTTGTTCAATATCGAAGGCGGCTTGCAGACGGGTGCCGACGGCGCGAAGATTTTCAGATTTAATTCGTTGTCCGCTCCCGAACCGCCGATTGCGCCAACTACACCGACGAAGCCGACCAAACCCGTCAAGAAACCCAAACCTGCCGACGAAACTAAGCCTGCCGACGAAACTAAGCCTGCCGACGAAACTAAGCCTGCCGACGAAACTAAACCTGCCGACGAAACTAAGCCCGCCGACGAAACTAAGCCTGCCGACGAAACTAAACCTGCCGACGAAACTAAGCCCGCCGACGAAACTAAGCCTGCCGACGAAACTAAGCCTGCCGACGAAACCAAGCCTGCCGACGAAACCAAGCCTGCCGACGATGTTAAACCTTTCGATAAGGCGGCGAGCGTATGAAAAAATTTTTGATAATCGACGGCAGCAGCGTATTCTATCGCGCGTTCTACGCCATGCCCGCCTTGACGGCTCCGAGCGGCGAGCCGACGGGTGCACTTGCGGGTTTCGCCAACATAATCTTGAAAGTCTTGCGCGAACAATCGCCCGACCTTGCGGCAGTGGCTCTGGACGCCGCGAAGGAAACTTTCCGCAACGAACTCTTTGCCGAGTACAAAGCGACGCGCTCCGCCATGCCCGACGACCTTGCCGTTCAACTGCCCTTGCTCAAAGAATTTTGCGCTGTCCTTGGGCTCAAAACCTGCGCGGCTGTCGGCTACGAGGCTGACGACATTATCGGCACTTTGGCGACGCAAGCTTGCGAAAATTTTTCCGTGAACATTTTGACGGGCGACCGCGACGCACTTCAGCTGATTAATCGGACGACGCGCGTTTTGCTCAATAAAAATTCGGGCGTCGAAATTTACGACGAGGAACGTTTCCGCGACGAATACGGCTTCGCGCCGCCGCTGCTTGTCGACTTCAAGGGCTTAAGCGGCGACGCCTCCGACAATATCCCCGGCGTCAAGGGCATTGGCTCGAAGACCGCCGCGACGTTGATTCGCGACTTTGGCGCGCTGGAAAATGTTTTGGCTCACCGCGACGAGATTGGCTCAAAGAAATTCCGCACGGCTCTGGAGGATCACGCTGACGACGCGCTTCTAAGCAAGCGGTTGGCGCAAATCGTTCGCGACGTGCCGAACATTGCCTTCGACGCGGCGGCTTTTGAAATTCTTCCCGACCTTGCCCGCGCAGATGATTTTTGCAACCGTTACGCCCTCAATCAGGCCAAGAAAAAAATTCACGACCTTTTCGGCGCGATAACTCTTTTCAGCACCGCGACGCAGACTTTGCCGCCCGCGACCGCGCAGGAACTTGCTGCCTTCGATGCCGACAAAATTCTTGCGGCGGAGGCTTTGACTCTCGCCCGACTGGATAATCGCTTCGCTGTGAAGATTTTCGGCGGAGAAATTTACTCGGCGACGCGCGACGACATTCAAAGAGTCTTCGACGCCTTCAACGGCAAAATCATCTTGAGCGACGTGAAAAATTATCTGCGCGGCTTCAAAATTGCCGACCTTAGGAAAATTTTCGACGCGGAGCTGGCGGCCTACCTGCTTTATCCCGAACAGGACAGGGCGGCACGGAATATGGCTTTCGACGGCGGAGACGACTTGACGGCGAAGGCGACGGCTTTGGAAAAAATTTCCGCGCGCTACGAAAAAGATTTGACCGACGCCGACTTGATGAGGCTTTACCGCGAAATGGAATTGCCTTTGACGGAAGTTTTGGCTCGCATGGAAGAGCGCGGGGTTTTCGTCGACAGAGCACAACTCGAAGCCAAGGCCGCGCAGATGTCCGAACGTATCGGCGCATTGGAGCAAAACATTTACGAACTGGCGGGCGAAACGTTCAATATCAATTCGCCCAAGCAACTCGCCGACGTGCTGTTCGTAAGCTTAAAGCTGCCCGCCGTCAAGAAGACCAAGACGGGCTTTTCGACCAACGCCGACGTTTTGGAGGAGCTAAAGCACCGCCACCCGATTGTTGCCGCGATTCTGGACTACCGCGCCCTGACGAAACTCAAATCGACCTACCTTGACGGGCTGGGCAAGCTGATAGGCGACGACGGGCGCGTTCACACGAATTTTAATCAGACGGTCACGGCGACGGGCAGGCTGTCCAGTTCCGACCCGAATCTTCAAAACATACCAGTGCGCACCGACGAGGGCAAAGAAATTCGCGCGTTGTTCGAGCCTGGCGAAGGTTACGACTGCATTCTTTCCGCCGACTATTCGCAGATTGAACTGCGGCTTTTGGCGCACATGAGCGGCGACGAAAATTTAATCGACGCGTTCATAAAGGGGCAAGACGTTCACGCGCGGACGGCGGCTGAAGTTTTCGGAGTGAGTATCGACGCGATAACCTCCGACTTACGGCGCAAGGCCAAGGCTGTCAACTTCGGAATCGTCTACGGTATCAGCGACTACGGTTTGGCGCAAAACTTGGGCATCCCGCGCAAGGAGGCGGGCGAATACATTGCGCGCTACTTCGAGCGTTATCCCGGCGTGAAAACTTTCATGGACAAGACCGTTGCCGAGGCGCACGAATCGGGCTTTGTGACGACGATGTTCGGACGCCGCCGCGCTTTGCCCGCGATTAACAATCGGAATTTCAATCTGCGTTCCTTCGCCGAGCGAACAGCCATGAATACGCCGATTCAGGGCAGTGCCGCCGACATAATCAAGTTGGCGATGATTCGGGCGGAAAAAAATCTGCGCGGGCTTGAGAGCCGAATAATCATTCAAGTGCACGACGAACTTGTCTTGGAGGCGAAAACTTCCGAGCTTGCCGAGGCGGAAAAAATTTTGCGCGAGGCAATGGAAAACGTCGTGAGGCTTGCGGTGCCGCTTATCGTCGACGTGCACAGCGGAGCTGATTGGTCGCTTGCCAAATAAAAATTAACGAAAACATTGCAAAGGACGAGGGCGCGCATGGACGCGCGCCCGCCGCGACCTTTTCGCGTGATGCGAAAAACAGCGGCACAGACGGCTTCGGGCAGCGCGGGCGTTTCGTCCACGGTCGGTGATACGCCCTTTTCTTTGCAACTTTCTTTTGGGCGCGCGAATAGTCAAGCTAAGTGCAACGTAGTAGAAAAATATACTTCTGCGGGTG
>CAMJMR010000071.1 GCA_946407095.1 uncultured Selenomonadales bacterium
TTGTTTTACTTGCTTCTGTCGTTATTCACTTTTAATTTACCAACAACCCCTAGGGTTTGTTGGTAAATTAACTAAGACGTTGCAAAGGACAGAGGCCGCCATGGATGGCGGCCGCCCGCGTCTTGTTGCGTGATGCAACAACAGCGGGCACAATCGGCTTCGGGTTGCGCGGACGCTGGACAAGTGGTCGGTTTCCGCCCCTGCGAGGCGAATTTCTTTGCTACTTTCTTTCTTCGCTGAAAGAAAGTAGATAAACCAACTTAAAGCCGTTAAAACACCGAATCCGAATCGCCAATTCAATTTACCAACAGCCCCTATATCACTTTTTACTATTTATGAACACCTGTTCTTAAAAAAAGCGGCGGCATTCTTTGCAAAGGAAATACAGTAGAAATCTACCACTTCATCTCGGCAAACAAAAAAGCATTCGGATTACGCTGGTTGCTCGAAAAATGCAATGTTTATCCCAATGCTTATTACAACTTCTTGAAAAATCGCAAAACAAATACATGAACACTGAACTTCAACTTCGCTCTGTAGTGCGCCGCAAGAATACAAAATGGACAACTGTTCGATAATCGATTTGTACGACAGGAGTGTGGTCGCCAGCCTTACCGACTCGAAGAGGACCGCTTCTTTGGCTATTCGTACTTTAAAGGACGCATTACGGCTTCAGCCGAAAAAAATATCCGGATTGATTTTACATTCGGATCAGGGTGCACAATTTACTTCTCACGAATTCACTTCTTTCTGCAACTCGGTCGGCGTGATTCAGAGTATGAGCCGCGCCGCTTGTCCTTACGACAATTATGGAACGCTCCAAGGAGCAGTTGTACAAAGCCATAGATGATTTTGTCTACGTTTTTTACAATCACGTTCGTCCTCATTCTTTCAATGATAATTTGACGCCTTTTCAGAAACGTTCGTTATAGCCTTTCGCGTTACAATTTTTCTTGACCAATACAGCTGCGAAGGTTGCCCTAATTTTGTGCTACACAGGCTTGAGACCGTCGGAGCTCACACAAATTAAAACCACTGATGTGCATTTGCCGGAAAGACACATGCGAGGCGGCATGAAGACTAAGGCAGGCAAGAATCGCGTAATACCGATAGCGCAAAAGACATTGCCGCTGATAGAATCGCTTTACAATCCCGCGAACGAATTTCTTTTGAATCTGGGCGACGAACCGCTGTTAGATGGTGACAATCTTCGCGCACGAATATGGAACAAGTCCTCGCTTTTGGCGAATCATTTGCCGCACGACAGACGCCACGCTTATGGATAATGCGGACATCCCGCTGAAAATCAAGCAATTGATTCTTGGTCACAGTTCAAACGACATTACAAGCAAAGTCTACACGCATAAGACACTTGAACAACTGGTCTTTTACTCACGGAAGTTTTTAATGCAAAAATAACTTGTGTCGAATGGCGCACGTGTTATAATTAGGTAAATCTTTCAGCAAGGAGCGGATAATTATGGCAACGGCAACAACAGGTGTCATTAAGGTTAGCGGATTGACGATTCAGGAAGTAAACGCAAATTCGGTCAGGATTAAGGGTACGGGCGGCGTAAGAGTTGCCATCGCGGAGCCCGACGACCCCGACGTAACCAAAATCGTCGCGAAGAAGACGGCGAACTATATCCTTGAGGAACGCGCCCTCTTCACGGGCAACAGGACGGCGGTCAGTCTTTTCGGCTCGGCGGGCGATTTCGACGCCACGGCCTACGACAAATATTCTGCCGTCAAGACAATCAACGGCACGGCGGCGGCCAATGCCATAGCGCTCACGGGCAACGACAACGACAATCAAATTATCGCGGGCAAGTACGGCGCAACCCTAAGCGGCGGCGCGGGCAACGACACGCTCACGGGCGGCAATGGCAATGATTTGTTTGTCTACAGCGCGGGCAACGACGTTATCAAAAGCTTTTCGGCGACAAAGGACACGCTAAGGATTGACGACGCGGCAGTTTCCGACGCCTCGGTCAGCGGCAGCAAGCTCGTCCTCAAAATCGACAGCAAGAACACCCTTACCGTCGAAGGCATGGCGAAAAAAGAATTTTCCTTCACCGACTCCGACGGCACGAAGATTTTCAAGGACGGTATTTTCTACAATAGCGATAAAACTGCTGCGAAGATAACTTCCGCCTTCACGAAGACCGCCAAGACCGCGATTGACGTCGCGATCATCGACGCCTCCTCGGCGGCAAAGGGCGTGAATCTCGTCGGCAACAGCTCGAACAACATCTTCCTCGGCGGCGCGAAAGCCGATACCTTCGACGGCGGCGCGGGCAATGACATTATCGACGGCGGCAAGGGTAACGACAAACTCTACGGCGGTGCGGGTGACGATTTGCTTTACTGCGGCGCGGGCAACGATACGCTTTGGGGCGGCGACGATGCGGACGAATTCATCTACTCAAGCGGCGACGGCAAGGATGTTATCGTCGGCTTCACAAGTGACGACGTTTTGACGCTCGACGATATCAGCTTCACGTCCGCCACCGTCAACAGTAAGGGCACGCAAGTTGCGCTCAAGCTCGGCAGCGGCTCGATAACCTTCAAAGATTTTGCAAGCGATACCGAATTCCACATCGGCGACGACACTTATCAAGTTGTGGCGTCCGGCAGGAATAAATATTCGTTTGAAAAGACGTCCGAATAAATTCAGCCCGTTAAAAAATTTTTTCCCCGTCAAAGCGGCGGGGATTTTTTATTGAACTGCCGTTGAGCCTCTGATATAATTACAGAAATTTTTCAGGAGGGGAATGTCATGAACGGCTTCGCACATCTGCACGTTCACACCGAATACAGCTTGCTCGACGGCGCGGCGCGAATCGGCGACCTCCTCGACGCGGCCAAAAGTTTCGGCATGGCTTCCCTGGCGATAACCGACCACGGCACAATGTACGGCGTCATCGATTTTTACAAGGCGGCTCAAAAACGCGGCGTCAAACCGATTATCGGCTGCGAAGTCTACGTTGCGCCCGAAAACCGCTTCGACCGAACGGAAATTGACGGCGCAAAATATTTTCATCTGATTTTGCTCGCCGAAAACAATACGGGCTACAAAAATCTGGTCAAGCTGGCGTCGGCGGCGGGCACTGAAGGCTTTTACTATCGGCCGCGCGTCGACAAGAAAATTTTGCGCGAATATCACGAAGGACTTATCGCGCTTAGTGCTTGCGTGGCGGGCGAAATCCCGCGCGCCATCCTAAACGACGAACACGACGACTTAAACCGCGCCCGCAAACTCATCGACGAATACGTCGACATTTTCGGGGTGAACAATTTTTTTCTGGAAATACAAAATCACGGGCTCGAAGAGGAGGCTAAAGTTCGCGACGCGCTGAAAATCCTTTCCGCCGAATTAAATATCCCGCTCGTTGCCACCAACGATTCTCATTACGTCCGCCGCGCAGATTCGGAGTTTCATGACTTGCTGCTTTGCATTCAGACGGGCAAGACCGTCAAAGACGCCAAACGGCTGAAATTTTCGTCCGACGACTATTATCTGAAATCGGCCGACGAAATGCGCGCTCTCTTCGCCGACACGCCCGAAGCTTGCGACAACACGCTCAAAATCGCCGACCGTTGCAATGTGACGCTTGAGTTCGGCAAATTCCAAATGCCCGAATTCCCGTTGCCCGAAGGCAAGACTGCCGCCGATTATCTGCGCGGACTCTGCTACGAAAAGCTGTTCACCCGCTATTCTGCGCCGACCTATGAGATCAGGACTCGCCTCGACTATGAGCTGGACGTGATTCACGGCATGGGCTACGACGGCTACTTTTTGATTGTCCAAGACTTCATAGACTTTGCTCGGCGGAAAGGCATTCCAGTCGGCCCCGGGCGCGGCTCGGCGGCGGGCAGTCTCGTCGCCTACGTCCTGGGCATTACCGAACTAGACCCGCTCAAGTACAATCTGCTGTTTGAACGCTTCCTCAATCCCGAACGCGTCACGTTGCCCGATATCGACGTAGACCTTTGCTACATGCGCCGCGAAGAAGTCATCGAATACGTTCGCGGCCGCTACGGCACGAATAAGGTTGCGCAAATCGCGACCTTCGGAACTATGGCGGCTAAGGCGGCGATTCGCGACGTTGCCCGCGTCCTCGACATTCCCTACGCCGAAAGTTCGCGCATCGTAAAATTCATTCCCAACACGCTAAACATCACGCTCGACGACGCGCTGAAGACTTCCAACGACTTCCGCAACGACTACGAAACGAATGCCGACACTCGGCGCGTTGTCGACCTCGCGAAGAAATTAGAGGGCTTGCCGCGCAATTTGTCCGTTCACGCGGCGGGCGTCGTCATATCGAAGGAGCCGCTCAATGAAATTGTCCCGCTGCAATACTCAAGCAAAACCGACGACGACACGACGAAGAAAGTTATCGTGACGCAATACGACAAGGACAAGGTGGAAGAACTCGGCTTGCTGAAGATGGACTTCCTCGGCTTGCGGACGCTGACAATCATGGCGGACACGTTCAAGAACATCAAGGCATCATACGGCGTGGAGCTGACGGCGGAAGAAATTCCGTTGCGCGACGAAGTGACGGCGGCTATGCTGACGGCTGGCAAAACAAGCGCGGTCTTCCAAATGGAATCGGCGGGCATGACGGCATTGGTTAAAGATTTGCGCCCCGAAGGCTTCGAAGACTTGATACCGACAGTTGCGCTGTATCGGCCGGGACCATTGGGCTCGGGCATGGTTGAAGACTTCATCGCGGGCAAGCACGGGCGCAAAGTCACAAAATATCTGCACCCGAAACTTGAGCCGATACTCAAAGAAACTTTCGGCGTCATTCTGTATCAGGAACAGGTTATGCAAATCGTGCGGACGCTGGCGGGCTTCACGCTGGGTCAAGCCGACATCTTGCGGCGCGCCATGGGCAAAAAGAAGGCGTCAATCCTCTTGGCGCAAAAGGAAAACTTCCTGCGCGGCTGCGCGGCTAACGGCGTTGACTCGGCACTGGCGGAAAAGATTTTCGACCTGCTTAGCAAGTTCGCCGATTACGGCTTCAACAAATCGCATTCGGCGGCATACGGCTTGCTTGCCTGGCAAACGGCTTACCTCAAGGCGCACTACCCTGCGGAATACTTGGCGGCTGTCATGTCGGGCACGCAGGACGCCGACAAAATCGCGGGCTACATTGAACAGGCTCGCCGCGCAGGCATAAAGGTTTTGCCGCCCGATATCAACGCGGGCTCGGCGCGCTTCACCGTCGACGGCGGTGCCATTCGATTCGGCTTGGCTGCGGTAAAGACCGTAAGCGAGGCGACCGTCAACAGCATTATCGTCGACCGCGAATTCAACGGGCGTTTCAAATCCTTGGCTGATTTTTGCGGGCGGCTCGATATAAAAAAAGTTCCGCGCAGAAGTCTGGAGAACTTGATTAAGTGCGGCGCGTTTGACAGCGTGGAAAGACGACGGACGGCTTTGCTTAAGTCGTTGGACTCGGCGATTGAGGCGGGCTTTAAACGTCAACATGAGACGCGCGGCGGCGCGATAAGTCTTTTCGGCGAAGAGGAATTGCCCGAAAGAACTATTCAGCTCCCCGATGTCGAAGAGTCGCCCAAAGAGATTTTGTCTTGGGAAAAGGAAACGCTCGGCTTTTACTTGTCGGGTCACCCGCTTGACGACTTCCGCGATAAGCTTTCCCTGCTCAAGTCAAGCAACGACGTCAACGGCGGCAAGTTCAACGGCAGGCGCGTCAAAGTCGGCGGGATTATCACCAATGCTCGGCGCGTCACGACGAAAAAGGGCGACACCATGGCTTTCGTCAAGCTTGAGGACTTCGACGGCACGCTTGACGTCACGATTTTCCCCAGCGTCTTTTACAGCGTGATGAACGTCATCTTGCCCGATGATGTCGTCGTGGTGAACGGGCGCGTCGACGCCATGAACGATACGCCGCAAGTTTTGGCAAGCTCCGTTGTGGCAATAAAAGACTACGTGCCTGACTTTTGGCTGACGATTCCCGCGCAGATTGACAATGCCGCTACGAATGATAAACTTAAGCGAATTTTCGCCGAACACGCGGGCGACCGCCAAGTTTTCCTGAACAAGTTCGGCGAATGGCGGAAAGTTGCTCAAAGACTTTCGGACAGCTCGGCTCTGCGCGGCGAACTCAAAGCTTTGCTGGGCGAAGAGAACGTCCGACTGTATTAAGGAGAGATGCACTTGAACGTGAAAAAATTTTTGGCGGCGATAATGGCATTGACGTTGATAATCGCGGGCGCGGAAGCGGCTCCTGAAGGACGAATGCCTGCCTCCGAACTCATGCGGCTGGACGAGGCTCCGCGCGGCGAAATAGCGCGTTCCATGCAAACGCTGACCTCCGAAAATTCGGGGCTCAATCCCGGCTATTCCGTCACGCCGATTCAAAACACCAGACCCGTTGCGCCTGATGACGCTTTGCCGAACGTGACGGCGACGGCGGCCATAGTTATCGAAGCGTCGACGGGGCACGTCCTCTACGAACGCAACCCCGACTTGCGCATGTTCCCCGCCAGCACGACCAAGATGATGACGCTTATCACCGCGCTGGAAGGCAACAAGCTCGACGAAATTGTTACCGTCGGCCCAGGTGCCTACAACGCGGAGGGCTCAACCTTGTGGCTCGACGTCGGCGAAAAAATTCCGCTCGGCGATTTGCTTTACGGCATGATGCTGATAAGCGGCAACGACGGCGCGATTGCGATAGCCGAACACTGCGGCGGGACTGTTGCCGACTTCGCCGCCCGCATGACGGCTCGCGCTCACGAACTCGGCGCGGTGTCCACCAACTTCACGAACGCCAACGGCTTGCCCGACTCGAATCACTACACCACTGCCCGCGACCTCTCGACGTTGGCGGCTTACGGATTCACGCTTCCGCACTTTGAGGAAATTTGTTCCGCCAAGGAAGTTTCGTTCGGTTGGATTCACGACGACACCAAGCTTTTGCGCAACGAAAACCAAATGCTGTGGCTCTATCGCGGCGCGAACGGCGTCAAGACGGGCTACACGGACGCGGCGGGGCGGTGCCTTGTCACTTCCGCCAAGCAAAACGGCGTTCAGCTTATCGCGGTCGTGCTCGACAGCCTTTACATCTGGAACGATTCGATTTTCCTGCTTGACTACGGCTTCGGGCGCGTGTCCAGCCAAACGCTGATTCGGCCGGGCGATGTCGTCAAAACTTTGCCGATAACGTCGGGGCGGCGCAAGTCCATGCAAGTCAAGACGGCGGGCGAAATAATCATGCCGGTGTTCGAGGGCGACGATAACGCCTACGATATCGTTTACGACCTGCCCGAAGTTTTGACCGCGCCGATAAAAAGCGGCGAGACGATTGGCAAGATAAGAGTGGTATTGCCCAACGGCAAGGAGGCGGCGTCCGTCGATGTGGTGACGACCGTCGACGTGGAGCAGAAGTCTTTCTTCCGCTTGGTGCTGAATAAGATTCGCGGGCTGTTTGCCTGAAAAATTTTTAAGGAGAGAATTGACGTGAGCGACAGAGTTAAATTGGCGGACGAACTTCACCGCAAGGGCTTCAGCTGTGCGCAATCGGTGGCGGTTGCCTGCGCGGATATGGTTGACGTCTCGGAAGAAATTTTGTTCAAGGCGACGGAGGGCTTCGGCGCGGGCATGGGCACGGGCGACGGCGTTTGCGGCGCGTTAACGGGCGGCTTGCTTATCGCAGGCTTGAAGAACAGCACGGCGAATTTCGTTGCGCCCAAGTCCAAAGCTTCGACGATGAAAATTTCTAAGGCGATGCTGACGAGTTTTCGCGAAAAATGCGGCGCGATTATCTGCCGCGACTTGAAGGGCGTCGACACGGGCAAGATGATTTGTTCCTGCCCCGACTGCATTAAGCACGGCGTCGAAGTGGTGGAGGAAAATGTGCGTTGACAATGGGGTTTTGTTGGAAAGTTGAGTTGTCGGCAAAGTGGCGGCTCCTCTGATTCGGCGTTATCTACCTACTTTCTTTCAGCGGCGAAAGCAAGTAGCAAAGAAAGCAGCATCTCGGTTTCAATTCGCGGCTGGCGCGCATGTCCGCGTAAGGCGCGCGTCCATGCGCGGCCTCGTACCTTGCAACTCGTTCCTTACTTTACCAGCAATCCCCCGCCTCGTGTCGGAAAGGAGACTTTATCTTGACGAAAATATTTTCAACCCGCGCAGATTGGCGGGTTATTTTTTTTACGGCGATGATTTTCTTTATGACGTTGACACCCTGCGCGGCGAACGGCGAACTAGACGCGGCTGAAATTCGATTGGCGTGCGCGATTTGCTCAATGGGTGCCTACAGCGACGACGAAGGATATCTTATGCGCTCGATGCTGGCGACGCGCGGCTGGCAAATCGAAAAGCTTTCGCGCAAAAACAATCTGGCCGACGCCAAAGCCTACCTGGCAAGCAAGGGCGACGTGAAAATTTTGGCGATAGCGGGCACGGAAAGCTTGAAGGATGTCGAAGTCGATTTCCGCTTGGGACGCGTCCAACTAAACGGCAACACCGCGCTCGACGCCGACGAAAAGCATTCGGGCGATAAACTTTTCGTGCACAGAGGCTTTCGCGATTACGCCGACGTCGTGTTGGGCGACGGGCTTGCCGAACGCTTGAAGGCTTCGCTTGCCCAAAATCCTCGCGAAACGCTTTACTTGACAGGTCACAGCCTCGGCGGCTCAGTAGCGACGATTGTTGGCATTCGCTTGGCGGATTCGGGCGTCAGCAAAGCTCAGCTCAAGGTTATGACTTTCGGCGCGATGGCGGTCGGCAGCAAGGCATTGGCGGCGGCTTACGACGGCAAGCTCGACTTAACCCGCGTCGTCGTCAAAGGAGATATCGTCAAAAAATCTTTGCGGGCTTTGGGTTACGTGCAGTTCGGCAAGGCGTTGGAATATCGGCAGAGCGCGACAAGTGACCATCTCGAACACAAAATGGCGGTCTATCTCGACTGCGCCATTCGCGATTATTTTGCGGCGGGCGGCACCTTCAATCACGAGGCGAAAACCAAAAACGACGCCGCGATTTACGCCGCGCCGATTATCGTGGTCGAAGATTGCCTTCACAAGGACGACGCCGAAATTCTTTTGCCCGCGCTAAACAACAGCTTGACGAATCATTTCAGCAATTTGATTCTCGCGCCGACTCGCAGCGTGGAGCTCGACGAAGACAAAATCGCCGACGAAGACTTTGACGAATACGTTGCCGCCGCAAGGAATTTGGGTTGCAAGTACGTGCTGATTCGCATCCTAAACGCCAAAAAGATTCGCGACGCCAAAGCCGGCAGCAAGCTTGTCACGCTGGAAGAAATTATCTTGAACGACAAGGGCATTCCGCTTTTCATGCAAACTTCCGGCGCGTCCACCGAAAACTTGACCGTCTTGGAGGCTGCCCTATCCGCGCAAGAAAGTTTAAGCCTGTCCCTAATCCCCGTCTCCTAAATCTTGAACTAAAGTGGCGTCAACCATTCACCGACCTCTTAGAACAGGTGTTCATAAATGGTAAAAAGTGATATAGTAAATGTACTATGAGA
>CAMJMR010000072.1 GCA_946407095.1 uncultured Selenomonadales bacterium
AATTACGCCACTGACAGCCCGTTTTCACCAGATACAACACCGCATTGACCAATTCTCGCTTTTCCCATTTGCGTTTTCGCATGTTGACGAACAAAGGCGCAATCACTTCCCATTGCTCGTCCGTTAAGTCTGTTTCGTATTTTTTTCTCATAATACACTTACTATATCACTTTTTACCATTTATGAACACCTGTTCTTAAGCTCCGTCAGCTTGTCGCGCTCCGAATTGTCAAGGAAAATGTCAGACTCCAACGCCATGCCGCAGATGAATGCCGCGATTGACAGCCGCTTAGTGTCCTCCGTCTCGTCGAAGCCCGCGCCGTCCAATTTGTTTATCACTTGGAAGGCACCAATCACTTCGCCGCGGCAATTCGCTACCGGCATTACCAATATCGATTTGGTGACGTAACCCGTCTGCTTGTCTACCGCCGCGTTGAAGTCGGGATGATTATACGGCTCGTTCGTCACTATTGCCCGATTTTCCGCCAACGCACGCCCGACCAGCCCCGTCGTCTCGTCTATCACGATTTGACTTGTGCCCGTCGCCGCCGTCGTTATCAGCTTGTGCCCGCGCTTATCCCACCGCCAAAAGCTTGCTCTGTCCGCGCCGACCAGCGTCCGCCCCAGCTCCGCGAACATTTCAAAGACCCGCTCGTGATTGCCCGCTACGTTGCCGCGCATTTCGTCGTACAGCCGTTTCACTATCTCGAAGATGTCATTTAGCATTTCCTCTGCCGTCATGGCCGTTCCTCCGTCACAAAGTTATTTCGTCGCCGGCCGCCGCGAACTTGCCCGCGCTGAACTCGGCTTGCAGGGCGTCAAGTGCCGCGTCGTTCCTCATGGGCGCATGGTGCACGAAAAGCAATTCTTTGACGCCCGCCGCCTCCGCGATTCTGATACCTTCCTGCGGTGTCGAATGTCCGTAGCCGCGGTAGCGTTCGTATTCCGCTGCCGTGTATTGCGCGTCGTAAAGCAAAACGTCACTGCCCGCCGCGAATTCGCTCAAGGCCGCGCAGGCTGTCGGGTTATGCTCAAAGTCCGTCGCGTGAACGATTGATTTGCCACGGCGCGTCAAGCGGTAAAGCGTCGAGCCTTTGGGGTGACTGCCCTCCGCCGTGTCGATTTTCACGTCGCCGATAAAAAATTCTTCGGGCAACGCGTGAAAGGTGACGTTCGCGGGATAATCTTCAATCTTGCACGGCCAAAAGGGATTTGCAATCAGTCGGTCAATCGCCTCCTTGGGCGCGAGCCCTGCGCGGTCGGCGGCGTAAATGTCAATCGGTCTGTCCCTGTCCGTCAGCGCGATGAAAAACGGCAAGCCTATCAAGTGGTCTAAGTGCATGTGCGTCAGCAAGATTGTTATTCGGGCAGTCGGCGCAGGCAGGGCGTTGACTATGCCGGAGCCCGCGTCCAAATAAATTTCGTCGTCGCCCGCCGTCACTTTGTAGCAGGAAGTCGCGCCGCCGTATCGAGCAAACTCTTTGCCTTCGACGGGCACAGAGCCGCGCGTCCCCAAAACTTTAAGGCGCAAAGACGTTTCGTTAGCGTTCATGAAGGCTTATACCTCCGTTTCGTTCAGTGAGTCGAGAATCAAAACTTCAAAGCCCGCCGCCTTGCCCTTGAGCTTGACACTGTCGCCCAAAGACGTAACGGAGGCTTGCGAGCCCAAAATATCGGCAACCGCGCGAGAAATGAAAATCTTGCCGCCGTGAGCGTTCGCCTCAAGCCGTGCCGCCGTGTTGACGGTGTCGCCAATGGCGGTGTAGTCCATGCGGAATGGGTTGCCGATGTTGCCGACGACCGCGTTGCCCCAATGAATTCCGATGCCGAAAGAAATTTCCCGCCCGTAGCGCGCCTTTAGTTCCGCCTTCAAGCTTTCGGAGCCGTTAATCATGTCGAGGGCGGCGCGGCAGGCGAGGTGCACGGGCTTTTCTTGAGTGAGCGGCGCGTTCCAAAATGCCATGGTGCAATCGCCGACAAATTTATCCAGCGTGCCGTGATGTCGCCGTATGCAGTCGGAGGTCAGCGTCAAGTAGCGGTTGAGAATTTCGACGACGGCGGGCGCGGGTAATTGTTCGCTCATGGTCGTGAAGCCGCGAATATCGACGAACAGCACCGCGATATTGCGCACAGTCCCGCCCAAGTCGAGCTTTGCGCCGCCGTCGAGCAGTTGATTCATTATCGTGGGGTCAACGTAGCGTCCGAACGTCGCGGTCACCAAATCCTTTTCGGCGCGGGCAGTCACGTAGTTAATCGCAACCGAGCCGACAAGCACGACGCTCACACCGAACGGCACCCAAACCGCGTGAAGGATGACGCCTTGCCGCCAAGCGAACACGCACGCGATAAGCCAGCCGATACAAATAATCGCCCATTGCCCGAAGACGTTTTTCATTTTGCCGTTGCGGAAGAGAATCGCCGACAGCAGGCACACGACGAAAAGAATCGCCGCTTGCAAGGGTTTATCGAGCGGACGCGGGAAAAAATTTTCTTGGAAGGCTTGCACGGCATTTGCGTGAATGTCGACGCCGTAAACCGAATCAGAGCGGTCGAGAGCCGTTAAAAATTCGTCGCCCATGCCCGGCGCGCGCGAGCCTATCAAAACAATCTTGCCGCCGTAAACATCCGCCCTTGCCCGCCCCTTCAGCAGGTCGACGAAGCTGACGCCGTCCGAATAGCTTTTCGCGGTGAACGACAGCGGGAACAGCCCGTTGCTCTTCGTCTGCGGCGGCGCGTTGGGAGTGATGCCTTTGACGCGGCACCATTTTTCGTAAAGGACACGCGCGAAGGAATAGAGACGCCCGCGCCCTTCGATGTTCACGAACAAGAGCTGTCGGCGAACAATGCCGTCCTTGCCCAAGGGCTGGCAGATGTGTCCCGTGTCGGCGGCGGCAAGCAAAGCGTCGTAAGGCGCGTCCAAAGGGTAAGCTTTATCCCACAGCGTGTCGAGGTCTTTCAAATCATCGTCGCTCATAATCACCGCCGAGCCCACAACGACATTCCCGTACTGCGCGGCAACTTCGGCGAGGCGAGCGTCCGAGGCGGCGTCCGCGGGATTTTCGCCCGTGAACAGCAAATCAATCCCAATGGCGGCGGGACGCGTCGCAGGGTTTTCGTTCAGGCGGTCAATCACCGTCGCAATATCGCGCCGAGCCCACGAGCCCAAAGGCCCCAGTTCATTGAGCGTATTTGAATCGATGCCGATAACGACGATGTCTGAGCTTATCGCGCCGGGTTTTTGGTAAAGCAAGTCGGAAACGCGAGCTTCGATGTCGTTGAGCCACCCCGCCGACGCTACTGCCGTGAGCAACGCCGCGCAAATTATCGGCAACAGTTTTGAATTTAACTTTTCCATTACGCCCTAAGCCCGCCGACGCGATAACTCGTGAAGACCACCGCGCCGTTGTCCAGAAAGTTCGAGGCTTGGTTTTCGGCAAGAATTTTATCAGCGTCGTCAGCCGACACCACGGGGCAAGTGCCGTCGTCCGACAAAGCCTGCGCCTTGATAATCAGCGGGTTATCGCCTGCGCGGGTTAAGTCGATTTGCGCGTCCGCCGAATCCAAAAGCAAAGCCTTCGTGCCGATGAGCGCGGGGGATTTTTTTATGGCGTAGTCGACGACGCCGCTTGAGATGACTTTGTCGCGGTCGAGGTATTGATAGCTGTAGACGGAAAGGTTGTCGGCATTGCGAATGGCGGGCGCGAGCACGGCTTCAAGTCGAAATCCGCGCAATCGATGATAAGACCCGTGTAATGCCCTTGAGCGGCGTGATTGACGGTCGGCGCGGGGAAATTTTCTTTGTCGACGGATTGGAAGACGCAATCGGCAAGGGAATGGTCGATACCGAAGACGGGCACGCGCATGACGACGGTGCAGTTGCCGAAGGCGTCGTATTGTTCGGAAATAATTTCTGCGTCGCGAATCAGCGCGTTGACTTTGCCGAGCGGGATATTGCCCGCGTCGATTTGCGAGCCGACGGTGATATCGGCGGAGATGCGAATGTTACGAGCTTTGGCGGCGAGTTTGTGATAGCAATCGGCTTGAGCGGCGCGGCGGGCGAAAAGTTGAGCTTGTCGCGGGGTATCGAAGCCTGAAGGCGCGAGCCCGTAGCCCGTAGCCGTGACGTTTTTGGAAAGCCACCAATCGGGCGCATAGGCTTGAAGATTCGCGCGGCAGGGCAAGATTAAGCACAGGGCAAAAAAATAATCTGCGTTAAGCGCAGAAAAAAATTTCGCATGAAAGTCAGCCCTCCTTAAAGCTTGGTGTTCCACATAATCAAAGCGTCTTCGCCATTGTCCAGGTAGTAGCCCTTGCGCCTGCCGACGCTCCTAAGCCCGAAATTTTCGTAGAGTTTGATAGCCGCCTTGTTGGACGGACGAACTTCAAGGGTAATGGCGGTTGCGCCGCGCGCTTTGACGGTTTTAATCAGCTCGGCGAAAAGCAACGTGCCCAAGCCTTGCCCGCGAAAATCGGCGGCGACGGCGACGTTCATGACATCAGCCTGATTGAATGAGACCCATGCGCCCGCGTAGGCTACGATTTTCCCGTCAAGCTCGGCGACGATATAGGACGCCAATTCGTTTTTAGCCTCGCGCCAAAAGTCTTCACGTTTCCACGGCATGGCGAAACATTGAGCCTCCACGGCGGCGACGGCCTCGGCGTCGTCCTGCGTCATTTCTCTGAATAAAAGTTTGCTCATAAGTTCCTCAACATGATAAGCGCGGCAACGTGACGTTGCATCCGGATAGCGCGCCGTGCTGTCCGACGACTTCAATCACTCGCCGCGCCACAACGAAATGCTGCGCATTTCTAGCCCGCTAATCTACGCGCCAAAAATCTTTTCTAATTCCTTATTGCTCATAAGTTCCTCAACATGATAAAGGCGTCTTCGTCGTGATAAAAGTCTTCGATACGGGAAACGAGGCGGAACCCGAATTTTTCATAAAGCTTAATCGCCGCCTTGTTGGACGGACGCACTTCAAGATAGACGACGGACGCGCCGCGCATTTTGACGGAGACGAGGAGGCTAATGAAAAGTTCAGTCCCGATGCCTTGCCCTTGACGGTCGGGGTCGACGGCAACGGTTTCAATTTCGGCGGCGTCCGAATCGATTTCCGCGCCCGCGCACCCGACGATTTTCCCGTCGAGTTCGGCGATAAGGTATTCAGCATTCGGATTGGCGGCGGCGTAAAGGAAACTGCCGCGATGCCAAGCGTCGTGTTTGCCGAAGCATTTCTTATCGAGCCTGACGGCGGCGTCGATGTCGTCGAAAGTCAAAGCGCGGATGGCAAGTTGTGTCGTTTTTCCCATAGTTCCTCCGCCTCCGCAAGCGTGACGCGCCCGAACGTTGCACCGATTGAAAGTACTTGTCCGCGCTTGAACGCAACGCTGGCGCATTTCTAGCCTCGCCGTTTTTGTCGTCGATTACTGCCCGTGCCGTTTCTCCCACAGCTCCTCCGCCTCCGAGCGGCGGCCGCTTTGAAAGCGGCGGAACAGTTAGCGCGCCGTGCCGGTCATGATTCAAAGGTTATCGCCGCGCCGATACGAAACGCTAGCGCATTGCTAGCCCGAATCATTACTCATTACTTGCCGTGCCGTTTCTCCCACAGCTCCTCCGCCTCCGAGCGGCGGCCGCTTTGAAAGCGGCGGAACAGTTAGCGCGCCGTGCCGGTCATGATTCAAAGGTTATCGCCGCGCCGATACGAAACGCTAGCGCATTGCTAGCCCGAATCATTACTCATTACTTGCCGTGCCGTTTCTCCCACAGCTCCTCCGCCTCCGAACGGCGAATGTAAAGCGGCTCCAAGTTCATGACATTATCGACTTTGCCCGACGCGATTAAATCTGCTCCGCACAACGCAACCGAAGATGCTCTGGGCAGTTGCAAGTTGGGCGGCGCAAGCTTGACGTTCGGCGGCAAGGGGACTTTGATTTTGTGAAGGACGTCTCCGCACAAAAAAATTTCGCCGTCAAGCCGTCCCGCGTCGGTGACCGCCTCGGCAATGGGTTTAACTTCCAAATCTGACAGCGGAACATTTTTCTCGAACAGCTGGCAGTAAGCGCGATTTTTTTGCGCGTCGATAAGCGGCAAGACTTTCGCTGACGGAAAATTGTACGCCAAGGCTTGAAGGGTCGGCACGCCGATAATTTTCAAGTTCCAGGCGTAAGCGACGGCCTTGGCGGTGGCGAGCCCGATTCTTAAGCCGGTGAACGAGCCCGCGCCCAAACTTACGGCAACGGCGTCCAAGTGGTTGAAAGCGTCGGCGAATTTGATAACGCCTTCGACTTGCGGCAAGAGGGTCTCGGAAAAACTTTGCGGCGATTCGCGAATGGTTTCAGCCACAATTTTATCGTCAAAAATTACCGCGACACTGACTGAACGCGTCGCGGTTTCGATTCCCAAAATATTCAAGGCAGTTCATCCTTTGTAACGAAGTCTTCAAGTTCAGCGATAAAATCTTCATGTTCTTCGCCCACGCAGTCGAAGGTAATGCGGCGCATGTTCCGCGAATCCTTAATGCGTTCGATTTTGATTATGACGTAATTTTCGGGCAGAGCTTGCGGAAATTTTTCAGCCCACTCGATAAAGACAATCCCTTCGGGAAAATCGGTGTACTCGTAGAAGCCGATGTCTTCAAGTTCGTCCTCGGAGCGCAGGCGGTAAAGGTCGAAGTGAACAATCGGGCAGAAGCCCTCGTAGACGCTCATCAGGTTGAAGGTCGGGCTGGTGACTTCGCCTTGCACGCCCAACGTCCTTGCCATAGATTGAACGAAAAGGGTTTTGCCCGCGCCCAAGCCTCCTTGCAAGCAGATAACCGTACCCTCGCGCACGCGTTGCGCCACCTTCGCCGCCAATTTTACCGTCCCGTAAGGGGACTGGGTTATGTGGGTAAACAAAATTTTCGTCACTCCTCGAAAAAAACTTTTCCGTCCGAAATTTTATTTTAAGCCCCTCCCGCGCAGGCCGCTTTAGAAGCGGCGGAACAGCGGACGCGCTCCAACCTTGCGGCAGAGGAAAGGTTACGCCCGCGACGGAACGCAACGCATGCGCATTGCTAGCCTCGCAACTTAAGCAATGTAAAGGCGAAAAAATTCCTCATCACTTGATGATTTTGAGTTTTCCAACACACTTTAATGAAGTTTAGCAGACGGCAAAAATTTTTTCAACACGGAACAGTTTTTTGTTGCGTCGGTGTGGTAGAATACGCGGGTTGAAAATTTTTGAGGAGGAGACAGCTTTGAAAGTTGAAGAAGTTTTTTTCCGCGACATGTACCGGCAGATTTGCTTGCTTAGCGACAAAAGGCTGGTCGATTCGGTGAATTTGCGCGACGCGTTTGACTATCCGCCCGATGAAAAGCTCGACGGCTTCCTGACATACGCCTACATTGACGGCGAAACGTTTGTCTTTGAAATTTTGGCGGGCACGCGGCTTGCGGGCGGCCGAATCAAAAATTTTATCGCGAGCTACAAAAAATCTGTGAAGTTCAAGCGCAGCGAGGTTGAGGACGCCGAGCTTAAGATTGTGACGGCGGAATATTCGTTGCCCTTCCGAGACAGGATAGCGATGATTAGCGACCGCGCAGAGCACGACGACGCCCGCGAACAGACGCGCTTGATTAAAAACCTTGACGCCTTCCGCCACCCGCACTATCCCGACGACGTGGTTGTTTACTTTTTCGGCGCGGAGGACAAGCCCGAATTGCTTTGGGTGCGTTGCTTGAGTGTCGACGAAAATCTTTTGACGGGCGAGCTTTTGAACGAGCCAACGAAAGATTTTGGCTGTCATGCAGGCGATAAGATAAAGTTCGGCGTTGCGCAAATCGGCGCGCAAAATATTCTGCTGTACTTGCCGACGAAATAACGGAGGCGATTTTTTGGCTAAGAAACACGCGATAATAATCGGCGCGGGGCCTGCGGGCTTGACTGCCGCTTATTATCTTTTGAAATTGACGGACATTAAGCCTGTCGTCTTGGAAAAGGAAAAATTTGTCGGCGGCTTGTCGCGCACGGTAAATTTCAACGGCAACCGTATGGACATAGGCGGCCACAGATTTTTTTCAAAGGACGAGGACGTTCTCAAGCTGTGGAGTGAACTTTTGCCCGCGCAGGGTGCGCCCGCCTTCGACGACAAGGTTTTGGGGCGCGAATCGGTTTTGACCGACGGCGGCGCAGACCCTGAAGCTGTCGACGAAGTTTTTTTGAATCGCAATCGCGTATCGAGAATTTTTTATCGGCGAAAATTTTTTTCGTATCCCGTGTCGTTGAGCCTGCAGACAATCGCCAACTTGGGCTTGTTTGAGATGATGGCAATCGGCGCGAGCTTTCTCAAGGCGAAAGTCAATCAGCGGGCGGAAAATACGCTTGAAGACTTCATGGTTAATCGTTTCGGGCAAAGGCTGTACGAAACTTTTTTCCGCGACTACACGACGAAAGTTTGGGGCAGGACGCCTCAACAAATCGGCGCGGATTGGGGTGCGCAACGAATCAAAGGGCTTTCGCTCGGCAAGACGATTGTCGACTTCGTGAAGAAAACTTTCGGCTCAAAGGAGGGTGCGGGCGAAACTTCGCTGATTGAACGCTTTTACTATCCCAAGTTCGGACCGGGGCAGCTGTGGGAGAAATTCGCCGCCGAAATTAAGCGGCTGGGCGGCGAGGTGCTGACCAACACCAACGTCAAGAGCATTCACGTCGACGCGAAAAAAAATATTCGCTTTCTGCGCGCCGAATCGCCCGCGGGCTTGCTGACTTTCCCCGCCGATTATTTTCTGTCGAGTATGCCGCTTGCCGAACTTGCCGACGCCCTCGACGACGGCTTGAACATGCGCCAACTGCAAATAGCGCGCGGCTTGCCCTATCGCGACTTCATAACGGTCGGGCTGCTTGTCGACAAGCTTTTGCTTACGAATCAGACGAAAATCAAAACGCTGGGCAACATTGTGCCCGATTGTTGGATTTACATTCAGGAGCCGTCGGTCAAGCTCGGACGTCTGCAAATTTTCAACAACTGGTCGCCGTACATGGTCGCGGAGCCCGAAAAGACCGTGTGGCTTGGCTTGGAATATTTTTGCAACGAAGGCGATGAGCTGTGGCAAATGGACGAGGAGGCTTTTGTGAAGTTCGCGGCGGAAGAATTGGCGTCAATCGGGATAATCGACGCGGCGGCGGTCAAGTTCGGCGTGCAAGTCAAAGTTCCGAAGGCTTACCCCGCTTACTTCGACACCTATGAAAACATTGACGAACTGCGCGGCGCGCTTGACGAGATTCAAAATCTTTACTGCATTGGCCGCAACGGTCAACACCGCTACAACAACATGGATCACAGCATGTTGACGGCGATAG
>CAMJMR010000073.1 GCA_946407095.1 uncultured Selenomonadales bacterium
GTCTACCTGACTAGACTTTTTTACACATTTTAAACTACAGTTGCTCACTCCTTTATTCAGTCCGAACGGATTCAGATTTCTTGACGCCCGCCGTCGGGTCGTAAACGTAAACGTCGACGAACTCGCGATAGAGCGGCCGCCCGTTGCGTATGACGCCGGGGCGTCTGCTGCGGGCTATGGTGTTGTGCAAATTTTTATCGGCAGTAGTGACAGTGTTGACGATTTTGGTTAGCAGCGGGCGTCTTTGTTCGCCCACCGCCGACGTGAATATTTCCGCGTCGTATTCCGCCAAAATGTCTTCCAGCTCGTCGAACATCAGCCGCAATGTTCGTCGCGTCTTTCGAGTGACCGCCTCGTCCGCCAATAATTTTCTATACTCAACGCAGATTGTCGCCACCGATTTTAGAATCGGCGTGAACTGTTCGCCGCGCTGTTGTTCCTTCAGGGCGTCAAGTTCGCGTTGCATGCCCAGCCGCACTTGATTTTGAAAGTTCACGTTTTCGCGCAATGCCTGCACCAGTTGCCGCGAATTTTTGTCCAGCAATTTCAAGATTTTTTCCGTCGTTGCGGCCGAGGGGTTTTGTTCCGTTTCAGCCGCGCAGATTTCCGATTGCGTCTCCAAGTTACCGACCTCCTTTCACGCCGCCGATATTATCAGAAATTCTTCATGTGAACTACTCATAAGAGCTTCCTGAATCAACGAGGTCGCGCCTTTTGTTACGTCTTATTTCCTCTCATACAGGCTTTACTTTCCGCAGTTCCTGCGGTAGTCAGGTACAAAATATTCTTGCACCTTCGGTTTTGATGTTTATTGCGGCGTTGACATCCCTATCATGATTTGCGCCGCATTTCGGACATGTCCATTGTCTAAAGCTCAATTTTTTCGTATCAGAGTTTTGATAACCACAATGCGAGCACAGTTGACTTGACGGACACCATCTATCAATCTTTACCAAACTTTTGCCTTGCCACTCTAATTTATATTCCAACATTCGAGTGAATATGCCCCAACCATTGTCCGCAATTGATTTGCCGAAACTTAAGTGCCCGCCGCGTTTATGTTTTGACATCGCTTGCAAGTCCAAATCCTCAATCGCTATCGTGTCGCTTTCATTGACCAACCGCGTTGATAGTTTGTGCAGAAAATCTCTTCGGCGATTAGTCACTTTCTCATAAACTCGGCTGAGCACTACTCGTATTTTTTCGCGGTTGCTACTGAATTTCTTGCTCCGTGACAATTTCTTCTGTACCCTGCGAAGTCTTTTTTGCGCACGACGATAATATTTCGGATAATCGGCTCGCTCGCCTTCAGACGATACAAAAAGTTCTCTCATTGAGTAATCCAACCCGACAAATTTTTTCGGCACTATCGGTAGTACTTGGTTTTCGTACTCCGTCAATATGCTTACGTAATATTTGCCACTCGGCGTTTTCGTTATCGTCACTGTTTTTATCTTGCCGACGATTTGTCGATGAAGTTTTATCTTCACCAAACCGACTTTTGGCAATCTGATTTTTCCGTCTTCAATTCTCACCGAACCTTTCTGATTATTCGTCGAATAACTCTGTTTGTTCTTTTTGCTCTTGAAGTGTGGCTTGCCGAAGTGCTTGGGATTCTTCCGTCGATTTTCAAATGCTTGTTTCAAGTTCATTTGAGCATTGCAAAGTGCGAGACTATCCACTTCACGAAGCCACTCGAATTTGTCCTTGTATTGAGCCGGTGTTACTGATTTTTTCTTTTCCAATTTGTCGGAAAGCATACGATTATAGATAAAACGAACACAACCGAACGTCTTGGCAAACATTACCTTTTGTTCAGCTGAAGGATAGATTCTGAATTTATATCCTTTGTTCACCGGTCTCGCCTCCGACGGATAAATTATACTTCACGATATATGAAAAGCAAGGCGCGATTCATCCCACCGAGTGGCGGGGGTATTTTCGCGCAATCAGGTTAAACAGACGCGCCGTCAAAATAAGCATAAAAAAAGATTAGGCACCGGCTCGACGCCTAATCCCAGTCTTTAATCCCTTAATCTTTGTACTTGAGCTTGAGGGCGGCGGCAACGAAATCGCGGAACAAGGGGTGCGGACGATTCGGGCGCGACTTCAATTCGGGATGGAATTGGCAACCCACGAACCACGGATGCATTTCCTTGCGCAACTCGATAATTTCAACCAGGCTGTCGTCGGGAAGCACGCCCGCGATTATCATGCCGTTCGATTGAAAAATTTCGCGGAACTTGTTATTGAACTCGAAGCGGTGCCGATGCCGCTCGCTGATTTGCTCCAAGCCGTAAGCCGCCGCCGTATGCGTTTCGGGCAAAACTTTGCAGGGATAGGCTCCAAGGCGCATGGTGCCGCCCTTTTCCGTCACGTCGACTTGCGAATCCATCAGCGCGATGACGGGATAATCGGTATCGGGATTGAATTCGGTCGAATTGGCGTCGGCGAAGCGGCAAACGTTGCGGGCGAACTCAATGGCGGCGCATTGCATACCGAGGCAAAGACCGAGGAACGGAATTTTATTTTCGCGCGCAAAAGTTATCGCTTTAATCTTGCCTTCGACGCCTCTGTCTCCGAAGCCGCCCGGCACCAAAATTCCGCGACAACCGCTGAAAATTTCCTCCAAGTCGACGTCGGGGCGTTCGATTTTCTCCGCGTTCACGAAATTGATTTTGACCTTCGCCGAATGCTCAATGCCCGCGTGGTGCAAGGCCTCAACGACCGAAATGTAAGCGTCGGGCAGTTCGACGTACTTGCCGACCAGCGCGATTTTCACCGAGCGTTCGGGGTGCTGAATCTTGTAAACCATGCGCCGCCATTCGTCGAGTTTGGGCGGGGCTTGCGGCAAGTTCAATTTCGCCAAAACGATTTTGTCGAGCCCCTCGCTTTCCATAATCAGCGGCACTTCGTAGATTGTCGGTGCCGTCCGATTTTCGATAACGGCATTTTCGTCCACGTCGCAGAAAAGAGCTATCTTGCGCTTGAGTTCGCGGGTAATGGGATAATCTGTGCGGCAAACCAGAATGTCTGGCTGAATGCCTATCGCGCGAAGCTCCTTGACGCTGTGTTGAGTCGGTTTGGTTTTGAGTTCGCCCGCCGCGCCGATATACGGCAAAAGCGTCACGTGAATGTAAAGCGCGTCGTTCTTGCCGACTTCCTTTTTGACTTGCCGAATCGCCTCCAGGAAGGGCAGGCTTTCGATATCGCCGACGGTGCCGCCCACTTCCGTTATCACGACGTCCGCTTTATCGGCCTCCGCCACGGCATAGACGCGAGCTTTGATTTCGTTTGTGACGTGCGGGATGACTTGAACGGTCGAGCCGAGGTAGTCGCCTTTGCGCTCCTTGGACAAAACTGACCAATAAACTTTGCCCGTCGTGGTGTTTGATTGCTTGCTTAGATTGATGTCGATGAATCGTTCGTAGTGTCCCAGGTCGAGGTCGGTTTCCGCGCCGTCGTCTGTCACGAAAACTTCGCCGTGCTGATAAGGGCTCATTGTGCCGGGGTCGATGTTGATATAGGGGTCGAACTTTTGAATCGTAACTTTAAGCCCGCGACTTTTGAGAAGTCTGCCGAGGGATGCTGCCGTGATTCCTTTGCCGAGCGACGAAACTACTCCGCCGGTCACAAAAATGTATTTAGCCATGTCTGTCCTCCGAAGTGCAATGCGGGCAAGGGGCAAGGGGTTGTTGGCAAGTATCGGCTTCATTTCGGCGTTTCGATGACTTTTGTATTTAGGATCTACTTTTTCTTTGCGTGTCCAAAGAAAAAGTAGCAAAAAGAAAACCTCATGCTTGCCGGCGCGCATTCGCCCTCGCAGGGGCGTTAAGTCTTCGTGGACGAAACGTCTGCGCTACCCGAAATGTGCCGTGCCGGCAAAAAAACTTCCATGTTTTTGTTGCCGGCGGCCGCCCGTCCATGGGCGGCCTCGTCACTTGCAACTTGTTCCTTGTTCCTTAAGAGCAATGCAGAATGAATTTACGAAGCAGATTTAACGGTCTTGGTTGTGGTCGTCGAGCGCGTGCGCTTGGTTTCGGGCGGATACCAATCGGTCAAGCCCCAATAACCGTTGCCGACGTGCTGAAAGCGGCTGTCCATGTTTATCATCGTGTAAATTTCGGAAATGACCGCCGCTTCGTTCTGAACGACTTTGCCTTGTCTGGCGATAACCTCGCGGATCAAATTCTTGAAGTAAAGCGGATTTTCCTTGCCCGCCTCGCTCAAGATTTGGTAAGCAATGTCAACCTCGGAAATGTTTTCTTCCATTTAGAATGAGCCTCCCAAGTTCTGAAGTGAATCGATGACGCAAGCGCAACCGGGTTTGATGTGTTGCATGACGAAAAGCATTTTGGCTTCAGGCAAGCCGACGCAACCGCCCGTCCACGGATAAAGGCTGTCGAAACAGTGCATGAACAGCGCGGCTCCCTTACCGGGCGTGCATTCGGAATTGTAGCCCATGTTCAGCGCGTAGACGTAGTGCGGATTGTAGTCAATCAAGTGTTCGCTGTTGCCCTTGTCAAAATTGGCGGGAGCCTGGCGCGCGTCGACGAACTGATTGTATTTGTAATTCCAATCGCCCGACCAGTAATGATACTTGTTGACTTGCACGTAGGGAATGGCGCAACCCGGGTCTGGAGCGATGCCGAATGCGTAATCGAAGCGGAAGGTGCCGACGGGTGTCTTATGGTCGCCCTCTTTGACTTTGCCGAGCCCGTTCTGACCGATAAAGCCCGGCGTCGTCATAATCATTTCCCATTCGCCGCGCAGATTTTTTTCGTGCATGGAAATCCAAGCCGTCGTGCCTTGAACGCCCGCCACGACCACCATTTGCTCCGAATCTTGAGCGGCGGGCAAGTCCTTGACCCATTGCGGCGAAGGCGTCGCTGCCTGCGCGGTCTGACCAAGCATAATCATCACCACCATCAGCCCCAAAAAAATTTTTCGCATGAACGTGCCTCCAACGAGCTTACAATGAGCCGCCAAAGTCATTAAGCGAACCGATAATGCACAAGCAGCCGGGTCTGACATTTTTCATGACGAAAAGCATTTTGTCTTCGGGAATGCTTATGCCGCCGCCCGTCCACGGTTTGGCCGCGGGTAAGCATTGCAGGAAAAACGCGTAGCCCTTGCCGTGCGTGCAAGCCGCGTTGTAGTCGAAACTCAAGGCGTAATTGTAATTCGGGGCGTAGTCAATCAAACGTTCGCTTCTTTCCTTGTTGAAGTTGGCGGGTGCCTGGCGCAAGTCGACGAACTGGTTGTATTTGTAATTCCAGTCGCCCGACCAATAATGATTGGCGTTGACTTGCACGTAGGGAATGACGCAGCCGGGGTCGGGCGCAATGCCGAACGCGTAATCAAAATGGAATGTGCCCACAGGAGTTTTCCCGTCGTCTTCCTTGAGCTTGCCGAGTCCGTTTCTGCCGATAAAGCCCGGCGTCGTCATAATCATTTCCCACTTGCCCGAAGAATTTTTTTCGTGCATGGAAACCCAAGCCGTCGAGCCTTGAATGCCCGCTACGACAAGCATTTGTTCGGCGTTCTTCGCGTCGGGAAGTTTTCTGACCCATTGCGGCGAAGGCGTCGCTGCCTGCGCGGCCTGACTAAGCAAAAGCATCACAGCCATTATCGTTAGGAAAAGTTTTCTCATGACGTTACATCCTTTCGGGCGCAGAGACTCCCAACAAGCCCAGCGCATGATTAATAGTGTGGCGCGTGACTTTGAGCAGAGCAAGCCGCGCCTTTGCCAAATCCTCTTCGACACCCAAAATCCTGCAGTCGCGATAGAATGCGCTGAACGTCGACGCCAAATCATAAACGTAGCGCGCAATGCGTTGAGGGGCGTATTCCGCCGCCGCCTTTTCAATCTCGTCGGGGTATTCGGAAACTTTGTTAATCAAGTCAAGCTCCACCGCCGAATTCATAAGCGAAAGTTGCGGAATGCCGTCAAGCTTCAAGCCCGCCTCCTCCGCCTGGCGGAAGATTGAAGAGATTCGGGCGTGGGCGTATTGGACGTAGTAAACGGGATTGTCCGCGCTTTGAGACTTCGCCAAATCCAAATCGAAATCAAGCTGGCTGTCGGTCGAACGCATAAGGAAAAAGTAGCGCGCCGCGTCCGTGCCGACTTCCTCCATCAGCTCGCGCAAGGGAATGGCCGTGCCCGCCCGTTTGCTCATCTTGACGGCCTCGCCGCCGCGAAACAGCGAAACCATTTGCAAGAAGATAATCTTCAGCTTGTCGGCGTCGTAGCCCAACATTTTCATAGCCGCCTTGACGCGCGCCACGTAGCCGTGATGATCCGCTCCCCAAAGATTAATCAGCTCGCTGAAGCCTCGGTCGAACTTGTTTTTGTGATAGGCAATGTCGGCGGCAAGGTAAGTGGGCTCGCCGTTGTCGCGAATGACGACGCGGTCTTTGTCGTCACCGTACTTTGAACTCGCCAACCACAACGCGCCGTCCTGCTCGTAGATGCCGCCTTTTTCCTTGAGCGTTTCAATCGCCGCGTTAATCTTGTCGGGGTGCAGCGTCCTTTCGCTGAACCATACGTCGAAGTTCACGCGGAACTTTTTCAAGTCGTCTTTGAGTTCAAGGAGCTTGTCGACGTAAGCAAGCTCGCCCAAAACTTTCAGCCGCTCGTCTTCGGGCAAGGCAAGATGTTTGTCGCCGTCGCGGGCAATGATTCGCTTGGTCGTGTCGATTATGTCTTCGCCCAGGTAGCCGTCTTCGGGGAAGTCGACACTTTGCCCCAACAGCTCAAGGTAGCGCGCGTTGACCGACTTGGCAAGGTTGTCCATTTGATTGCCGGCGTCGTTGATGTAATATTCGCTTTCGACGTTGTAGCCCGCCGCCCGCATGATGTTGACCATGGCAGAGCCCGCCGCCGCGCCGCGCCCGTGACCCACGTGCAAAAGCCCCGTCGGATTCGCGCTGACGTATTCGATTTGAATCGTGACGTTGTTTTTGCAAGGCAAGTGCCCGAAGTCCTCGCCCTCCGCGTAAATTTCCTTGAGCTGGCGATAAATCACGTTTGGCTTTATGAAAAAGTTCATGAAGCCCGCGCCCGCGATTTGAATTTCCTCGAAGAGGTCTTCTCCGTCGGCGGCAAGGAAATGCGCCAAGTCGACAGCCATAATCCGTGCCCTAAGCTCCTCGGCGATTTTGCGCGGCGATACGTGAAAAATTTTCGTCGTCTGCATGGCGAAGTTGGTCGCGTAGTCGCCGAACTCTTTTTTCGGCGGAACTTGAATGGAAACTTCGGGCAAGTCCTCCGAAGTCTTCAACGTGCCCTCGGTCATGGCAGCCACAGTTGCCGCTTTGATTGCCGCCACGATTTTATCTCTGGTCTGCAAGTCGTTCCCTCCCTTAAGATTTTAGAATACTATTCGGCGATTGCCGCCTTATTCCTGCGAAAAATTTTTGGCAAGGTGACGTTACAAAGAACGAGGCCGCCCATGGACGGGCGGCCGCCGGCAACAGAAACATGGATGTTTCTTTGCCGGCACAAGTGGCTTCGGGTTGGCTCAATGTTTCGTCGACGACTGCTTGACGCCCCCGCGAGGGCGAATGCGCGCTGGCAAGCATGAGGTTTTCTTTTTGCTACTTTTTCTTTGGGCATGCAAAGAAAAAGTAGATCCTAAGAATCAGTGTTCATAAACGTTTAAGCAAAGTGTGAATATGAGAAATCTTAATCAAGGTCTCGGCAGAAGCAACCGTCAGCTCGTAGTCTTTGCTAAGTCGCCGAGAGTGATTGAGCCAAGAAAAAGTCCGCTCCACTATCCACCGCTTTGGTAACACTTGCCAGCCGTGCGGCTTCAACTTCTTACTTATCTCTACTCTCAAACCAAAATATTTGTGAGCTTCGTAAACGAAAGTCCCACGATAGCCGCCGTCTCCGCATATCTTTTTCAACGTCGGATAGGCGAAAGTCGCCAAACCCGCTACCCAATATCCCATTTTTGTGTCGTGTAAATTCGCTTTCTGAATCACGACCGATAAAAGGCAACCCATATCGTCGGTGACGATCTGACGTTTTACTCCTTTCGTTTTTTTCCCATGTCAAAACCCTTTTGTTCGACGGCACCTGTTGTTTTCACGCTTTGGGAATCGATTAAAGCTTGGGTTGGATTTTCGCTCAAGCCTGCTCTTTGGCGCGTCAGCTTTACGAGGTGTTCGAGGATTTTGTCCCACAAACCGTTGAGCCGAGCACGGCGATAAAAGCTGTGCACCGTGAAGACCGGCGGGAAATCGTGCGGCAAATTACGCCACTGACACCCCGTTTTCACCAGATACAACACCGCATTGACCAATTCTCTCTTATCCCATTTGCGTTTTCGCATGTTGACGAACAAAGGCGCAATAACTTCCCATTGCTCGTCCGTTAAGTCTGTTTCGTATTTTTTTCTCATGGTACACTTACTATATCACTTTTTACTATTTATGAACACCTGTTCTTAGAATCAGTGTTCATAAACGTTTAAGCAAAGTGTGAATATGAGAAATCTTAATCAAGGTCTCGGCAGAAGCAACCGTCAGCTCGTAGTCTTTGCTGAGTCGCCGAGAGTGATTAAGCCAAGAAAAAGTCCGCTCCACTATCCACCGCTTTGGTAACACTTGCCAGCCGTGCGGCTTTAACTTCTTACTTATCTCTACTCTCAAGCCAAAATATTTGTGAGCTTCGTAAACGAAAGTCCCACGATAGCCGCCGTCTCCGCATATCTTTTTCAACGTCGGATAGGCGAAAGTCGCCAAACCCGCTACCCAATATCCCATTTTTGTGTCGTGCTGATTCGCTTTGTCAATCACGACCGATAAAAGGCAACCCATATCGTCGGTGACGATTTGACGTTTTACTCCTTTCGTTTTTTTCCCATGTCAAAACCCTTTTGTTCGACGGCACCTGTTGTTTTCACGCTTTGGGAATCGATTAAAGCTTGGGTTGGATTTTCGCTCAAGCCTGCTCTTTGGCGCGTCAGCTTTACGAGGTGTTCGAGGATTTTGTCCCACAAACCGTTGAGCCGAGCGCGGCGATAAAAGCTGTGCACCGTGAAGACCGGCGGGAAATCATGTGGCAAATTACGCC
>CAMJMR010000074.1 GCA_946407095.1 uncultured Selenomonadales bacterium
GGTAAGATTTTTGCGAAAAATTTTTTCGTTAGCATTTAGTCCACAGTCCCTAGGAGCTGTGGACTAGGGCGTGTTGGAAAAATCGACCCGTATTTAAAGGCCGCCCAAGGACGGGCGGCCGTCCGCCGACGCTTTTGCGTGATGCAAAAACCGTCGGCGCAACCACGCTGAAAATCTTGAGTGGTGCGGGTTGCGACCCTTTACGCCCCGCGCGTAGCGGTGCCCTTTTCTTTGCTGCTTTCTTTTAGGCAAGCAAAAGAAAGTAGATCCTAAACGCCGAATTGGAGCCGACAAATCTATTTACTAACAGCACCCAGGAACTAGTTCATACGAAATGCCTGCACATTTCTAGCTTCTCGCTTTATTACCAACAACCCTTAGTTTAAAAAAATAACGTCAGTTGTATCGTTGGCTTTGCGTTTCTGTTGACCCTGTGAAATGATTCTTATATAATCGCGGGCATTGGAGGCAGTGCGAATGATAAGAGACCTGGCAAAAAAATTGGCGGCATTCGGGGAATTCGTTGACTGCGTGATAATCGAGCTGATATTTCGGCGCGGAGCCTTCGAGGCGGGCGCGGAAGTCGTCAAGGCGCATTCGTCGATGGCACTTGTACGAGCGTGTTCGTCCGAGGCGGAACTTTTGGTCAAGCTGATAAATCCGCGTTGCGAAATAAAGGCGGCATTTGGTAGCAGAATTCAATCTTCGGAAAAAGTGTGGCGAGTATTCACGGCGTCGGAGATTATGAATTTTGCGGTGGCAGTCGGCGATAAGAACAAGATTCATCAGCTCAACCCGCCGATAGTGCCGGGGCTCTTGGTTTTGGAGACGTTGCTGACCTGCGCGGAATTTTCGGCAAGCGATGCGATTAAGCTTAAGTTCAAAAATTTCATCACGGCGGGCGAGCCGCTTGTCCTGCGCGGCGGCGGCAATCGATTTGAAATATACAGCGCGGGCGTCAAGAAAGTTTTGATAACTTTAGATTGGGAGAAGCCATGAACAATTTCACTCTGCCGGCCGCTTTAGAAGCGGCGGAACAGATAACGCGTCCAATCGCCCATGACTTCAGCAAATCACCGCGCCTCAATCTTTCGGAGGGATTATGAACGACTTCATTCTGCCGCAAGTGCTTTTCAGCAAAATTTTTCGCGCCGTCGGCCGCTTTAAAAGCGGCGGAACAGATAACGCGTCTAATCGCCCGTGACTTCAGCAAATCGCCGCGCCTCAATCTTTCGGAGGGATTATGAACGACTTCATTTTGCCGCAAGTGCTTTTCAGCAAAATCTTTCGCGCCGTCGTCGAGTTCGAGCTGATTGACGAGGGCGATAAAATTTTAATCGGCGTGTCGGGCGGAAAGGACAGTTTGCTTTTGACTTACGCGCTTGCCTGCCTCCGGCACCGCACAAAAAAAAATTTCGCCCTTGCCGCGCTGACTGTCGACCCGAAATTCAGCAACGACTTTGGCGAGAAAATTATTCGCGTCAAAAAATTTTGCAACGAGCTGGGCATTGAACATACAACTTGCGAAGCGGACATTGCCGGCTTGATTCGCGAACAGGGCGACAAGAGCCCATGCTACACCTGCGCCTACTTCCGCCGCGCCGTCATGAGCCGCAAGGCAAACGAGCTGGGCGCGAACAAAATCGCCTACGCGCACCACCTGGACGACGCCGTCGAAACTTTTTTCATGAGCCTGTTGTCGAGCGGGCAACTGACGACCTTCCAACCGAAAACCTTCCTTGACCGCAGTAACGTCACTGTGATTCGCCCGCTGGTCTACGTTCGCGAGCAAGAGATTAAAGACTTCGTGCAGGGCTTTGACGTATTGAAGTCCCCTTGCCCGTTCGACGGCGCGACCAATCGCCAACGCGTGAAAAATCTTATCGCCGACTTGGGCAAAGATTTTCCCGACCTGTTCAGCCACTTGGCGGCCGCCATGCGAAAAAATTCTATCGGCGAGCTGTGGGACGCCCCCAAAACTCGTGAACAGATGCGCGAGACTTATTACTCATACAAATGATTTTTTGAGGTGATTCGATTGAAATACGAAATTCTGTATCCCGAAGCGTTTCCTATCGTCGAGTGTCACTTGGAGCGCGGCGAGAGTATTAAAGCCGAATCGGACGCGATGATTGCCATGTCGCCGACAATCGACGTGGAAGGCAAAATGGACGGCGGCCTCCTGCGCGGCTTGGCGAGGAAATTTCTTTCGGGCGAAAGTCTTTTCTTTCAAGAGCTGGTGGCGCGTCGAGGCGCGGGCACGGTGCTTTTCGGGCATTCGCAAATCGGCGGCATCTTGGACGTCGAACTTGACGGCTCATACGGTCTCAACATTCAAAAGGACGGCTTCTTGGCGAGCACGCAGGGCATTCAAGTCGATACGGAAGTTCAGAATTTGTCGCGCGGGCTGCTTAGCGGCGAGGGCTTCTTCATACTCAATGCACGCGGACGCGGGACGGTCTTCGTTTCGAGCTACGGCGTGATTCATCCGATAAACCTTGACGACGGCGAGGAAGTTCTTATCGATAACGGGCACTTGGTCGCTTGGCCGGACTACATGGACTACAAAATAGAAAGAGCCTCCAACGGCTGGATTTCGAGCATCACTTCGGGTGAAGGGCTCGTTTGCCGTTTCAGAGGCCCCGGAATTGTTCTTATTCAAACGCGCAACCCCGTCAACTTTGAAAAGGAACTTGCGCAACGTGTCAGAGCATTTCTCAACTAAGAGCTGTTGATAAAGTTAGGAATAAGTTGCAGAGGACGAGGCCGCCCATGGATGGGCGGCCGCCGCGACTTGAAACCTGGAAGGTTTCATAGCGGCACAGACGGCTTCGGGTTGCGCGGACACTTCGTCCACGACGGCTTAACGCCCCTGCGAGGGGTCTTTTCTTTTTGCTACTTTTTCTTTGGACACGCAAAGAAAAAGTAGATCCTAAACGCGTACTTCAAAATGCTTGCCCTTGTCGTCGTCCTTTTTGGACGGCAACTTGACGGGCTTGGGCGGCGGTGGCGAAGGTTCAACCTTTTCTGCCGCCGCTTTTGATTTGCGTGGTTTGTCATCGAAAAGTTGGGCTTTGGTGAGCGCGGGCTTGTCCGTGAACAAAAATTTTTTCGCCACGATAAACGCCGCCACTACCACGAAAACCGCCGTGAATATCCAGAATGCTCCGCCGTGTCCTTCGTGCTGATTGAGTTTCGGCGCAATGGGACGTTCTTGCTCCGTCGAGGTCTGCGCGGGGGGATTGTACGCGCTTTGAGCTTCGCGGGCGTCCAGTTCTCTGAATTCGCGCAAAACGTCCTGGCCTCTGTCGTAGTCCGATTGCGTGTCGGCAACCTGCGCGGCGTCCGAAGGAATTACAGTCGTTGTCTGATTGGCGGGCGCAGATTGAGTTTCGTCGTCGTCACGTTCGACGGTGCGCTTGGTCAAGGCTCCCGACCCGTGCGCGACGGCATCCCGTGCCATATCCTCAGGCGTTTCGACTTCGCGAGTAACCTGCGGCGCGTCGTCCGTTGCCTTGTCCCTTATGAAGGGCGTCTTGTCTATTCGAGGCGGGGTGGGCGGCGTCGGTCTGACAGCGGGCGCGGGAGCCGTCGGCGGTTGCGGAGGTTCGAGCGTCATATCTTAGAGCAGATGAGCGCGGAGGTCTTCGCCACTTTGCGCGCAAAGGTACGCGGGCGCAATGTTGAAAACGGTCTTGCAGCCGTTGTTGCCTTCCTTGTTGAGGCGATAAGCGGCGCGGGCGTAGGCGACGAGGACAGCCGTCGTGAATTCGGGATTCGAGTCGAGCTTAAGATTGAATTCGATGATGTGGCTGTGTTCCTTGTCGAGCCCGGTTTTGCCCGAACGAATCACGAAGCCGCCGTGAGCAAGTCCCGCGTGCTTGGTCTGCAGTTCCTCTTCGCTGATGAAGTTGACAATCGTGTCGTAGTCGGCGAAATAGTTCGGCATGGTCTTAATCGCCTGTTCGACTTCGGCGGCGTCGGCACCCTCTTCAAGGACGACGTAACATTCGCGCAAATGTTTCTGGCGTGTGGTGAGTTCGGGATTCTTTCCGCTGCGAACGGCCTCAAGTGCGGCGTCAATCGGAACGGTGTACTGCTTGGCATTCTTTACGCCCTTGACGCGACGAATCGCATCGGAGTGACCTTGGCTGACGCCTTTGCCCCAGAAAGTGTAATCGTTGCCGTCGGGCAAGATGGCATTGGCGTAGGCGCGGGCAAGGCTGAACAAGCCCGGATCCCAGCCGACCGAGATAATCGCGACGTGACCGTTTGCCTTTGCTGCCGCGTCCACTGCCGCGAAGTGCTGCGGGATTTTGGCGTGCGTGTCGAAGCTGTCAATCACGTTGAACATCTTGGCGAATTCGGGCGTCTGCTTGGGCAAATCGGTAGCCGAGCCGCCGCACAGAATCATGACATCGATTTTGCCGACCCAATCCTTTGCGTCGTCGACGTGCAGGACGGGGACGTTGGGCGTCTGAATCTTGACGCTTGCGGGGTTGCGGCGCGTGAAGACCGCCACCAGTTCCATATCGGGATTTTCTTTGACGGCGCACTCCACGCCGCGTCCCAGGTTGCCGTAGCCTACTATTCCTATTTTCATGGTTGTTTGCCTCCGTTAAGAAATATTTTCAAAACCGAAACGCATTATAACATAAAAGTTAGAGTATGCAAGCTTTACCGTTCATGAATACAATATTATTCGCCGCGCAGGAAAAATGTTCGCCGCGCAGAAAAACTTCGCCGAGGAGGGATTGTTATGGAGAAAATCTTTCGACGAACGACGGCGGCTCTGCTTATCGTTGCGAGCGTGCTGATGTCGGCGGCGGTCGTTCATGCCGAGGTTAAAAATTACGAAGGCATCGGCGAATACTACATGAGCGACTTTGAAACGCCCAACACGGCGCAACAGCGCGCCAAGCAACGCGCCGAGCAAAACGCTTGCGAAAAGGCGGGCGTCTTCGTAAAAAGTTTTTCGCGGGCTAAAAATTTCGAGCTGGTCGACACCATCATCGAAACCATGACGAGCGGCATTTTGAAAATCGTCGACGTGAAATTTCACCGCGAGAACTTCGACAACAACACGACGCTGATTCGCGTAACCATTCAGGCGCAAATCGACAGCAACGACGTTTTGAAGTGGCTCAACAAGGATTCGCAGGAACGGGCGACGCTTGAACAGCAATACGCGGAAATTCGCAAGGCCTACGCCGAACAGGAAAAGCAAATCGCCGAACTCAAACGCCAACTTGCCAACGTGAAGACTCCGCAGGACGAAGAACGCATCACTCAACAATTTGCCGCCGAGGATAAAATTTTCCTTGCCAATCAGAAGGTCGACGAAGGCTGGAAGCTTTGGGAGCAAAAAGACTTCGACGGCGCGGAAAAACTTTTCGACGAAGCTGTTCAGCTCAATTCAAACAATGAGAGAGCTTATTTCGGGCGCGGAACGGCTTATGACGATTTGGGACAATACGAGCGGGCGATTCAAGACTACGACAAGGCAATTCAACTCAATCCTAATTTAGCAGAGGCGTACAACAATCGCGGCATTGCTTATAACGCCCTCGGACAACATGAGCGGGCTATTAAAGACCACGATAAAGCTATCAAGTTAAATCCGAGTTTATATCAGGTGTACTACAATCGCGGCAATTCTTATTATAATTTAGGACAATACGAGCGAGCGATTCAAGATTATGACAAAGCAATTCAACTAAATCCGAATGATGCCGAGGTGTACTGCAATCGCGGAAACGCATATGGTAACCTTGGACAATACGAGCGGGCGATTCAAGATTACGACAAAGATATTGAACTCAATCCGAATGATGTAGCACCGTACAACAATCGCGGCTGGGCTTACTACTGCTTGAAAAAATATCAGCAAGCCTTAAAGGATTTCGATAAGGCTCTGGAAATTAATCCGAACTACACGCGTGCGAAAAATAATCGCGAAGCATGTCTCAAGGCAATGGGGAAATAACAGCGCAAAACGAAGGGGGAATACACTTTGAAACTCGGAAAAATCATCGCGGCGGGCGTCTTGAGCTTTAGCCTGCTGACGGGCACGACTTACGCTGCCCCCGCCTGGCAACTGCCGCAAGCCGGCAAGACTTTCGCCACCGCCGACGCGAAGGAAGCTTACGTCGCGAACTGCATGGGGAAATTTTTTCGCGGGGAGGTTGATATGACGTTCGCCGCGCCCGACAAGTGGACTTACGAAAAATTCACGGTCAACGGCGTCAACACTGAGCGGCTCGTCAACCCCAAGGCGAAAAAATCTGCGCGGGTGTTCCTGCAACTGCACGGCGGCGGCTACATCCTCGGACTCGGCGACTTGTATCGCAACCTGGCAGTCAAGCAGGCCGTCTTGACCGACGCGCGGGAAGTTTGGATGGTTGATTATCGGCTCGCGCCCGAAAACCTTTACCCCGCCGCTCTGGAAGATGCCGCGCAGGTTTATCGTGAAATGTTGAAACGCGGCGTCGACCCGAAAAATTTAATCGTCTTCGGTGATTCGGCGGGCGGCAATTTGGCTGTGGAGTTGTCGATTTATCTGCGCGAAAACAATCTGCCGCAACCTGCCGCATTGATTCTCGCGTCGCCGTGGACGACCTTTGAAAACGATTTGCCGTCGCGAACGGGCAATGCCGACCGCGATTTGGTATTGGGCAGGACGAACCCTCAAATGTTAAACGAAGTGGCCAATCCGAGCTACGGCGGCGCGTTGAGCAGGAAAGACCCGCGCCTTTCGCCGATTTACGCCGATTTGACGGGCTTGCCGCCCATGCTGATTCAAGTCGGCGGCCACGAGCTTTTCGTCGACGAGGGCATTGAACTTTTGCGCAAGGCGACGGCGGACGAATTGGACGTTACGTTGTCTGTGTATCAGGGAATGCCGCACGACTTCGCGCTGCTCTTGCCCGACCTTGACGACAGCATAAAATCTTTCGCCGAAATAAAAGCCTTCGTGAACGTGCACCTGCCCCGATAAGTCAGCGAGCTAGAAATGCGATTTCGTATCGGCGCGGCGATAACCTTTGAAATGTCGGACGGCACGGCGCGCTTGCCGGATGCAACGTCACGTTGCCTTTTGCCGAAATAAAAGCCTTCGTGAACGTGCACCTGCCCCGATAAAATCAGCGGGCTGGCGTTGCCTGTTCCCCCCATTTTTGAAGTGGGTGGGATTTTTTTTTTGCGCGTCTGCAGAATTTTCCTTTATAATAAGCTCAAGTTAAATCGAAGGAGATGCGTTGCTTTGGAAAGAAATTTTGTCCCCGATATTGAAGATTTGATTCCGCCGACAAACGACACCGCTTACAAAAGAATCCTCGCGATAGGCGACATCCACGGAAACTTTACGAAATTAATGACGTTGCTGGAAAAAGTTTCGCTCACTGACGACGACTTGGTTATTTTCCTCGGCGATTACATCGACAGGGGCAACGAAGTCGGTGAAGTCCTCGAATGGGTTATGGCGCGCCAAAATAAGGACAACTTTATTTTCCTGCGCGGCAACCACGAACAGATGATGCTTGCGGTTGCTTACGGGCGCGAAGACAAAATTACGTGGCTGTTCAACGGCGGGCAGGCGACTCTTCAAGGCTTGAGCAAAATGAAGGCGAAGGATGCCGATTTCGTCGACAAGTTTTTGACGTTCGCGAACGGCTTGCCGCTCTACCATCGAATGACAATCGGCGGGCGCGAATACTTTTTCTGTCATGCGGGCGTCGATTCGTTAGTGCCGCTCGACAAGCAAAACGAATCTTTTCTGCTGTGGGCTCGCGAAGAATTTTTTCAAACCTACGACGGCGACGCCGTGATTGTAAGCGGGCATTCTCCCGTGCAAGCCTTTTTTGAATTCGGCGACGACAAGCCGCGCCCGATAAAATATCCCGGCAGAAACATTTTGATGACGGACACGGGCTCGTTCCTGAAGAAGGGCTGTATTTCGTGCGTCGACATCATAAGCGGCGAATTTTGGCAATCGGAACCGTTGAAGTAAAAATTTTCGGGCGGGCGGCGGGCACAGGAGGATTTATCGTGAAAGACAAGCTGATTCAGTGGGCTCAAGCCGGCGACGGCGATTGCGCTTACAAGCTGGCGACAATTTATCGGGAGGAGGAAAATTTGCCGGAATATGCTCATTGGCTGGAGCGGGCGGCCGATATGAAAAATTTCGACGTAATGAAAGACTTCGCCGCCCTTTTGCGCAACGATGAAACCATTCGCGATTACGGCAGGGCATTTGAAATTTACAAGGAGCTCGCGGAGACTTTCTGCGACGAAGAATCAATGGAATACGCAGTTGACATGATTGAGCGCGGGCAAGGGGTTGCCAAGAACGACAAGGACGCGCTCAATTTTATTTTGGGGCTTATCGACGAAATGTACAACGAAATTTATCAAATCGACAGAGGAAATATTTTGGCTCGCATTTGGACATTCCAGACGCGCCGCCACAATGAATGCACGTGGGAATACTTGCAGGCTGTCGAACGGCGCAGAATTGCCGCTCGCATTCGCAAAATTTTGGCGAAGGAGGAAAATCAACCGTGAACGAACAGGAATTGCTTCAAGCCGCTAAGGGCGGCAATGTGCTCGCGCTGATTGACTTGGCGCAATACTACGCGAAAAAATCTGACGCCACTCGCGGCGATAAGGTCGGCGATGTGATGACCAGAGAAGATTTTCTTAAAAGCTTGACCGACGGCGAAGGCAACGGCGATTTTGAAAAGCTCGCATATAAGTATTGGTTGATGGCGGCGGAGGCGGGCATCGCCGTGGCAATGACTGAAGTCGGCAGGCGGCTTTATGACGGCATAGGCGTCGAAAAGGACGAGGCGGCCTCCGATAAGTGGTACAGGCGCGGCGCGGAGGCGGGTGACCCTTCGGCAATGCGCGTGGTTGCCTTCATCTCCGAAGACGACGCCGAAAAATTCAAGTACTAGGGGTTGTTGGTAAATTAAAAGTGAATAACGACAGAAGCAAGTAAAACAA
>CAMJMR010000075.1 GCA_946407095.1 uncultured Selenomonadales bacterium
TCTGTGACCTCCTCGATGTCAACGAGGCACTCTAACCATCTGAGCTACAACCCCACATCCTTAAGAACTTGCGTCCTTCAAGACAGGCGCCATTATAAACGTTCACGCGCGCGCTGTCAAGAAAAATTTTTGCCGCTTTAAAAGCGGCGGAACAGCGGACGCGCTCAAACGTTGTGACAGAGGAAATTAACCGCCCGCGCTTATACGCAACGCTAGCGCATTGCTAGCCCGCTTACCGTTGCGCTGTACTCAAAGACCGGGGAAGGCGTCCACGAACTTAATCTTGATATCGGGGAAGGCGTCGACGAATTGAATCGTAAAATCTTCGCCGCTGTTGACGAATTGCCATTCGCCAATTTTGTCGGGGAAAGCCGAAACCTTCATGACCTTCAAATCGGGGAACGCGTCGACGACTTGAACTTTGATGTCGGCGAAGGAATTCACGACACGCACCTTGCCGCAAAGCTTAATCCCTTTGAAGTAGCCGTCGACCGAAATCGGCGAGGCAAAGGCCGCATTCGCCGCCGCACAGATTATCAGCGCAAGCACGACGCTCAAAAGATTTTTCATCGGGTGTCTGCTCCTTTCGTTGTCAAGCAAAAATTTTTTTGATATAGTTTATCCGATTTAAATTTTGCAACCGTCTCCGCTCGGAGGGGGAAATTTTATGAGGACACAGGCGCCGAAAAAAGATACTCTGGTCAAAGCAGCGATAGCCTTGCCGATAATCCTTGCGGCACTTTTCGCGGGGATTTACTTCAATCTCTCCGGCATCTTCCGCGACGTGCCCAAAGTCGAAGTTCAGCCGAAAAACGGCTTCAAAAAGACTCTGCACGTCGTGACCGATAACGACTACGCGCCCTATTCCTACGTCGACGAGAACGGCAACTATCAAGGCTACGACGTGGAAATGATGAACGAAATCGCCAATCGCCTGCAGATGAATCTGGACTTGTCGCTTATGGATTGGAACGACGCCAACAGGATTTTCCTAAGCGGCGGCGCGGATATCATAATGAACATGGAAAGCGATTTGATTATAAACAATCCCGCGATTATTGCAACCTTGCCGACGACTGAAAAGCAATACGTCGTATACGGGAGGAAAAATATTTCGTCCGTCGCCGAACTGTACGGGCGGCGCGTTGCCTCGTTGCACCACATGCCGGGGCTCGGTCTCGACGACGAAATTTCCTACGTGCATTCCTACAAAAAAATTTTTGAGGGGCTGAAGAGCGGCGAATACGAATTTGCTATCTGTCCCATTCAAGTGGGCGGCGCGTTCGTCGAAAAGCTCAATATCGGCGGCGTTTTTCCAAGCTATGCCGTTCAGCACGTCTACGGGACGCTCGCCCTGCACCCCGAAGATACTCAACTGCGCGTCAAAGTCAACGCCGTCTTGATTCAAATGCAACAGGAAGGACGGCTCGACGCGCTCAACAGGAAATGGATTGTCAATCGCTACGAAAACATCACGCTGGAGGAAATGGTTACCAGCCGCCCGTGGCTTATCGCGCTGATTATTTCAAGCTTCCTGTTCGTGATTCTGCTTATCGGCTACACCGTCATGCAAGTGCGCTACGTTCATTCGCAGGAGGCTTACACTCACCAACTGCAGGAGCACTACGACACGATTAAGCAGCAGAGCGAACAGCTTAAGAGTCAGCAGGCGGAACTTATCGCGGCGAAGGAACGCGCCGAGGAGGGCTCGCGTGCCAAGTCGCAATTCCTGTCGAACATGAGCCACGACATTCGCACGCCCATGAACGCCATCGTCGGCTACTTGAACCTTGCCAAGGAACTGCATAACGTTTGCGAGGCTTGCCCGCTGTATCGGAACGAACCTTGCCCCGACAACATTCCCGACAGGATGTACGACTTCCTGAAGAAAATCGACGCCTCCAGTCAGCATTTGCTTGCGCTGATTAACGACGTGCTTGAGATGAGCCGAATCGAAAGCGGCAAGATGGAACTTGAGCTTGAGGGCGTGAACATTGCCGTTGCGCTCGACGAAGTGCACGACATGTTCGCCACGCAAATGAAGGGCAAAAATATTTCGTTCAGCGTCGACAGCTCGGGCATTCAAAATAAATTCGTCGTCTGCGACAAAAATCGCTTGAATCGCGTCCTGTTGAACCTTTTGAGCAATGCCTACAAGTTCACGCCCGACAGCGGCACCATTGACGTTAAGCTGAATCAAATCGGCGACAGTCACGACGGCTCGGCCGATTACGAATTGCGCGTGAAGGACACGGGCATTGGTATGACGCCCGAATTCGCCGCGAAGGTTTTTGAGGCCTTTGAGCGCGAGAGGACTTCGACGGTCAGCAAGATTCAAGGCACGGGCTTGGGCATGGCCATAACCAAAAGCATTGTCGACTTGATGGGCGGCGGCATTCGCGTCGAGACCGAATTGGGCAAGGGCACCGAATTTATTATAAACGTGACGTTCAACCTTGCCGAGGACATGCACGAGGAAATTGCCGAAGAAAATCGTCAAGCTGCGCAGGTTGTCGACTTCACGAACAAAAAGCTTTTGCTCGTCGACGACATTGAAGTCAATCGCGAAATTGCGAAGATGTTGCTTGAGAGCGAAGGCTTTATCGTCGACACGGCAAGCGACGGCTCGGAGGCTGTGGAAAAGGTTGCGGCGGCCAAGGCAGGCGATTATGACGCAATTTTGATGGACATTCAGATGCCGATAATGAACGGCTACGAGGCGGCGAAACGGATTCGGCAGCTGGACAATCCCGCGCTTGCGAAAATCCCGATAGTGGCGATGACGGCGAATGCCTTCAGCGAAGACGTGAAGGCGGCATTGGTCGCCGGCATGAACGCGCACATTGCCAAGCCTATCGACGTGCCGAAAATGATGGAAACGCTCGCAAAAATTTTACCGGCATGACGACGACCATAAAAAAAATCCTCCTTGTTTCGGCAGGGAGGATTTTTGCTTGATTATCGTTCAGTATATAATTTACGCTTGTTCGGGACGGAGCCACGTGCTTTCGGGTTTGACTATCAAGCGCGCGTTTTTGTAGCCCATTTCCAACGTTAAGCACGTCCTTGCCGAGTAACAATCCTTCGCCTTGAACATTGCCAACGCCAAGTCAGCTTTCCCGACGTTTTCCAAGTCGATTGGCACGAGCAACTGAATTATTTTCTGATAGTATTGCGGGACGGCGAGCTTGTAGTTTTCTGCGAGTTTCCTTTCGGTCTCAATCACTGCGCCGTTGAAGAGGTTGCGCAAGGTGTTTTTGGAATATTTATCGCGAATATGTTGCGGGAAGCGCAGATAATTTTCGTCGTTGAAGATGTGGTCTACATTCGCGCGAATCGGGAAGTGATAATCGTAAATCAGATCTTCGGGATGAGTGAAGTAATTCGCTCTTTCAGGCAAGGACAAATCCTTTAGGTAGGGTGGGACGCTGCCGTTGAAGAAGCCCTTCAGATACCATTCTTGCGGCTCGAATCTATTCTTCTCGAAGTACATAAATATCGGCGAAAAGTTCCTCGTGAACAGTCCGGTATTAAAGCACGCGTGTTGGTCTGAAGTGGCGATTTTCCTTTGCCGTTCTTCTTCGGTCGCGGCCGCGTCGTATTCCTCTTTTATTCGCTCGAAGGTGTTCACTATGTAGTTGCGTAAGATGGCATTTTGCGGCTCCTCAGAGTTTGGCGGTAGCCAATCCCATTCTTCGGGCATCGCCCAATCCTTTAAGGTTTCCAGTTTTTGTCGGAAGACCGCCTCGTTGCCCAGATAAGCGAAGTCGTATAAGGCGGAGCGTTCTCTGTCGTTCGTGGAGCATTCTGTTGTCGTTTCCATTTTTTAAAGCCTCACTTTCTTGTAAAAACCAAAAAGAGCCGACACACAAATCACTGTCGACCCTTTTCAGTAAAACTGAAGATACGTTGCCATAATCTCTCCAAAACTAATTGAACCTGTGAAGACTGAAACTGAACCGATAATCAAGCAAAGTAAGTGTGATAAATATACAACGCAGAGGATTTTTTGTCAAATACTTTTTACTCGGAGCGGAAGGACTTGAAAAAGTTCCACAGCTCCTCAATCAGCGCGTTGACCGTCGTCGAGTGATTGGCCGCTTGCGCAAGAGAATTTATCTTTTGCTCCAGCGCGTCGCCCGTCAAGTCGGCGGGGACAGCTTTATCGTCGAGCGTGCGGCAATAATTGACCAGCGCGTTGTAGTGAATGTTGTAGCGGTTTTCGTAGAGGACGTGAACCAAATATTTCGCAAGCCCCGCTTGCAACGGCGTAAACGTGTCGAAATTCAAATTCGCCCGCCACTCGTCGCCGCTCATGTTGTAGCCAGCCCAATTCTTCAGTGCGTCGACGTTGCGGAAATTTTCTTCATGCTCCAGTTCGGCAACGGCTTTGACGGAAACGGCGCGCATCACCTCCACGAACGGCAAGTTAAAAAAATTCGTCGCCGCCTCGTCGCAAAGTGCGCGTTCCCTGCCCGTCAAGTCGCCGCAAGGATTGTAACCCTTGTGCCGCAAAGTTTTAATCGCGTCGCCCATATGAATCCTCCTCAATCTTTCAAGTCGGTCTCGTAAATTTCGTTCAAAAACTTTTCCTGCTTTTCCTTGCTTGCCCGCTCGAAGGCTCGGTTTGCGAAGATGGCAGGCATTGCCGCGCCTATCGCTATCGCCAAAATTATCAGCACGGCGTTGACGCAGATTTGAATCGCCTCCAAAAGGTCTTCGGGTGAAAGCAGGTGGATGTTGATTGTCGCGAACAGCGAATAGTAAATCAGCAAGCCCGGGACAAGCGGAATGACTGCCGGCACGACCAAAACCAGTGACGGCGTGTGAAGCCAATGAATCGCCCGCACGGCAAGGACGCTGACCAAAGTCGCGCCCGCCAGTGTCCCGACAGGTGCACTCATGCCCAATTCAAAGGTGCAGAAATTTCTCGTGCAAACGCAAATGGCTCCGCCTATCGCCGCCGCAATCAGCAAACGTTTCGGCAGATTGAAAAACACCGCGAAACTCGCCGCGCCAATAGCCCCCGCCATTGCGAACAGCAGATAATTGCTTTCCAGCGTAAGCGGCAGCCCCATGAACACATCAAAGTCGGACATGCCGATAGCGAAGACGATTCCGAAAGACGTTGCGCCGACGATTATCAGCGTGTGCAAAATGCGCGCCGCGCCGCTTATCAGATACGTGTTGAGCATATCGCTGAAGGCATTGATTATCGGGATGCCCGGCACCAAAAACAGGGACGCAGCTATCATCGGGTGCCACGGCGTGTCGGTCGGCAGGAAGTGCATAAGGTCTGCCACGCTGAGAGCCGCGAACGCCGCGAACGTCATTGAAACGTAAGGATTAATGCCGAAACGCTCGGCGCATTGCATTTGAACGATTTTGCCGACAATCGCGCTAATCGCCGTGTAAATCGCCGCGTTGAAGTCGCAACCGAAAAGCGTGCAGAATGAGCCGCAACCCGTGCCCGCCGCCAAAACCGTCAGCCATTGAGGATAGCGCGGGCGTTTCGCCACGGCGGCAAGCTCGCCCTTGAACTCGTCAAGCGTGTAATGTTCCTTCATGGCGCGCCACGTCAGCTTGCTTACGGCGGAAATGATTTTCATGTTGACGGCGTGCTTCGGGCATTTGCGGAAAGACGTGTGCGAATGATGTTCGTCGCTTATGTTGAGCATGAGCGTCGTGTACATGATGTGCAAGTGAAATTTATCGGCGGGAATGCCCATGTAAGCAGCCACGCGTTTCATGTCGCGGACGATTTGCGGGGTATCCGCGCCGTTTTCCATAAGCAACTGCCCGACCGTCAAAATAAGCTCGGCCTTTTGCCCGATTTCGGCGAACGTATCGCGCAGAACGTCTCTTTGCTCCGCGTAGTAGGTTTTAAAGTCGTTGTCTTTCATGATAGACCGTCCTTAAAAAATTTTCGTCGCTTGAAAGCGCGCTGTCCAAAAGCTTTTGTCGGCTGAGCGAAACGAAAATCGCCGCCGCCTCCGCCTGGCAATTCACCTTGCCCTTGTCGGGATTGAACGCAATGTCCGTGAAGGCATCGAAGTCCCGCGCAAGTAATTCGTTCGCCAAAATTTTATTCGCCGCCAACGTCGTGACGTAAAGCCGATTGTAAAAGAAGGTCGGCGGATTAAGCGGGAAGTCTTTGCCCTCGAAGCGGAAGCCGATAAGATTCCCGCTGTTTTTGAGTCGCCCGTCGCTTTTGGCGTAGACTGAAGGCTTGCCGATTATGTCGGTGTAAGGACCGCCGCACTTGAAGACTTTGCTGCCTTGAAAGACCGATTCCAACGACACGCCGTCGCGGAACATGAGATTGAACGCGCTCAACTTCACGCCGAGGTCGTCTTCGCTCTTCGTCGAGATTTCCAAAATTTTTTTGTCGGGATACGCTACCAAATAAATTCCGTGGAGTGCGCGAATATTCGTCCGAATTTGTTCCAAGTCGCGCCCGCCCAGCCACTTGAATTGCACTTCGCGCCGAACAAAAATTTTTTCATCCGCCGAAACTTCAAAGACAGGTCGAGTAGCCATAAAAAATCCCCTCCGCGCCGATTATAGCATACGGAGGGGGAAATTTTTATTCGGGCAGAAAAATTTTCCGCTAAAGAGTTTCTTGGACGATTAGGACGCAATTCTTGACGGGCTCGGCTTGAGCGGCGGCGGCAAGCGTCATCGCGGAAATTTTTTCGTCGGGATAGGACAGGCGCGCGCATATCGTGACGATGGAATTTTTATCCCAACCGCATTCGTCGATTAGCAGCCTCGCGATTGTCGCGGAATTGAATTCGGCATCCGTCAGCAAGCCCAAAACTTTTCCCGCCGAAAATTTCAGTGCCTCCCGCGCAGGTTGCCGACCGTGAAAGCTTAAAAGCGTCGCGTCGTGCCACGGCAAAGCAAGCTTGGCAAAGGCGAGTTGCATTGCGCTGATTGACGGAACGACTTCGATTGACGCGGGCGGAAAATTTTTCCTCAACAAGTCAAGCAAAGAGTAATAGCCAGGGTCGCCGCTAACCATGACGACGACTTCGCCGCGTTGAAGGTTTTCGTGAATGAAATTAATCGGCGCGTCCAAATCGCGCGTCACGGGGCAAGTAAGTTGTTCCGCCGCAGAGAATTGCTCAAGCGCACGCCGCCCGCCCACCAAAAACTTAGCCGCCCGAATTTTCTTCAGCGCGGCAGGGGTTATGTAGTCTTCGCCGCCGGGACCTATTCCCGCGACGATTATTTTGTTTTGCAAGCCGAACACCGCCTCAACGATAGCGATTGACAAGATTCAAGTGTTCCTCGTAGGTGTAGGCGTAATGGTTATGCCCTTGCCTGTCGGCCACGAAGTAAAGATAATCGGTCTCGGCGGGGTGCAAGACAGCCTCAATCGCCGCCATGCCGGGATTCGCTATCGGCCCCGGCGGCAAGCCCACATGTTGATAGGTGTTGTAGGGCGAATCGATTTGCGTGTCCTCGATTGAGACTTCCTCCTTGGGCGCGTCCATCAGGTATTGAAGCGTTGCGTCGGTCTGCAACGGCATGTTCATCTTGAGCCGCTTAAGCAAAACCTGCGCGACAATCGGTCGGTCTTCGGGATAACGGACTTCGCGCTCGACAAGCGACGCCAACGTTATCAAGTCGTAAACCGACAAGCCCATTTTCTCGGCGGCCACGCGCATTTCGGGCTTGAGCTGTTGGTCGAACGTGCTCGCCATCAAGTCAAGCAGCTCGTCGATTTCCATATCGCTTTCGACGGTGTAGGTGTCGGGGAAGAGAAAACCCTCCGCCGCGAAGAAAACATCTTTGCGCTTGCGCATGTAGTCGTAGGGCGCGAAATCTTCGGCCGCCTGCAAGAAGTCTTCGCGATTGACCAAATCCAGATTGTAAAGCCGCTCGGCAATTTCCTTGACGCCGAAGCCTTCGGGCACCGTGAACTTAATCAGCTTTTTCTCGCCCGTCAACAGCTTGGCGAAAACTTCATCGTCGGACATATCGGCGGTGAAGGAATAGGAACCGGGACGAAGCTTGTCGTCGTAGCCGCGCAGGCGCGCCAAAATCCTGAACTTCAAACTGCTGCCGATAACGCCCTTTTCCGCCAGCCGCTCGGCAATTTCGGCGGTCGACAAGCCCTCTTGGATTTTGACGTTAATGCGCCGCTCTTCGACGGTAGGAGTCTCGACGGGTGCAGGCTTATCGATTTTGGCAACGGAAGGGTCGGCGAAGACCAACACCACGCCTACCAAGACGACGCAAAGGAAAACCGCGCCCGCAACGTTCGCCACGTATCGCCAAGAAATTTCCTCGGACAATTCGCTGAAGGAAAAGTTCAACTTGCTAAGGAACGATTTTTTTTTGCCTTCGCTGCGGGAGGGAATTTCCAATCTTTGAGTGTCCTTGTCGGATAAAGATTTTTTGTCGTCGTCGGGCTTACTCATTCTTCCTCATCCAAAAATTTTTCGTAGGCCGCCCGAACTTTTTCAAACTCCTCATCTGTCGGCTCGATGTATTCTTCCTGCCCGTCGGCGTCGACAACGATTTTGGCAATGATAACGTCGTCGTTCTCGCAATCGCAACCGCAACCGCCGCCGCAATGGCAACCCTCGCCGTGTTTGTGTTCGTCATGCAACTCGACCAACAGCGCAAAATTTTCGCCGTCCACGGGGATAATCATTTCCTCGACGTAGTAGAAAACGTTGCCGTCGGAGTCGGTCATTTCGATGATAACGTCGTCGTCCAAAAGCTCTTCGTCGTTCAAAAATTCTTCATAACTTTTATCTGCCATTTAAAAATCTCCTTTCGTACTGTCAAGCCAACCTTGCAAGATATAAACCGCCGCCATCTTGTCGATAACCTGCTTGCGTTTCTTGCGACTCAAATCAGCCGCGATTAAGCT
>CAMJMR010000076.1 GCA_946407095.1 uncultured Selenomonadales bacterium
TATCAAAGATTTGCTTATGTTTTTTTCTTTACTCGACTTTACCAACAACCCCTAAACATTAAAGCTATTAAATCGTCGATTCGGAGCCGACAACTCAATTTCCCAACCCCCCTAGTCGCGCGGCATTGAAGTCCTTAGAGCGTCGCGCAGATTGTCGACGGGCAGGAGGTTGATACTCGACGCGGCGGGCAACTTCGACACTTCCGCGAAATTTTTCTTGGGCAAGATAATTTTGGTGAAGCCCATGCGAATTGACTCGTCGACGCGCTGGCGTGCCTTGCTGACCGCTCTGACTTCGCCGCTCAAGCCGACTTCGCCGAAGATGACGCATTGCGGCAAAAGTTTTCGATTTGAAAAGCTCGACGCCAACGCAACGGCAATGGGCAAATCGGTCGCGGGCTCGTCGATTTTTATGCCGCCCGCCGTCTTTACGTACACGTCGCAAGCCCCAATGCTCAAATGCAGTCGCTTTTCCAAAACCGCCAATATCAGCTGAATGCGTTTGATGTCGACGGCGTCGGACGTCCTGCGCGGCGGCATGAAGGGCGTCGGCGCAACCAACGCTTGAATCTCGACAAGAAGCGGGCGCGTCCCCTCGACCGTCGGGACAATCACGCTACCGATATCCTCGGCTCTTTCGGGCAAAAAAAGTTTCGACGCGTCGGGCACGTCGGCAAGTCCCGTGTCTCGCATCTCGAACAAGCCGATTTCGCTCGTCGCGCCGAATCGATTTTTTATCGCCCGCAATACTCGGAAGTCTGCATTGCGCTCGCCCTCGAAGAACAACACCGTGTCGACGATATGTTCAAGCACCCTCGGCCCCGCAAGGCTCCCGTCCTTCGTCACGTGACCGATTATGAACGTCGTCACGCACAAGCTTTTCGACAGCCGCATGAGCCCCGCCGAACACTCGCGCACCTGCGAAACGCTACCCGGCGCGCTCTCGATGTCCGACTTGTAAATCGTTTGAATCGAATCGACTATCAGCAATTCGGGCTGCAACTTTTCCACGTGATGCGCGATTCGTTCGAAATTGTTTTCCGCGCAGATGTAAAGCTCCTCGGCAAGCGCGTTCAATCGTTCGGCTCGCATTCGGATTTGCCGCGAACTTTCCTCGCCCGTCACGTACAAAACTTTCCGCCCGCCGCGTGCCACGTTCGCGCAGACTGCCAAAGTCAAACTGGACTTGCCGACGCCGGGGTCGCCCGCGATTAGGATTATCGAACCGGGGATGAGCCCGCCGCCCAAAACTCTGTCAAGCTCGCCCGAACCCGTCAGGAAGCGCGGCAGTTCCGTCATATCGACTTCGGCAATTCTGCGCGGCGTCTCGAAGGCGGTCGTTAAGGCGTGCTGGCTTTTGACATCGGCTAAGGGCGTTTCCTCCTCGACAAGCGTATTCCATTGCCCGCAAGCAGGACACTTGCCCAGCCACTTGACCGACTCCGCGCCGCACTCTTGGCAAACGTATTTGACTTTCTTTTTCGCCATAGCTCCTCCCGAACTGCTTCAGCCGTCTATTTCAAAGTCGCTGCGAAGCTTAATCGCCTCGGCAATGTGTCGCGCCGTGATTAAGTCCTTGCCGCCGTCCAAATCGGCTATCGTGCGCCCGACCTTGATAATCCTGTCGTAGGAGCGCGCGGAAAGTTTTTTCGTCTCGAACACGTCCTTAAGCAATTCCTCGGCGGCGGGCTCAAGGATACACAGCTTTTGAATCAAGGCGTGCGTCATTTGCGCGTTGCAGAAGAGATGATATTTCGCAAGACGTTTTGTTTGAATGTTTCGCGCCTCGGATACCCGCTTGCGAATCGCGCTCGACAATTCGTTTCTGCGCTTTGAGCTTAAGTCGTCGTATTTGACGCGCGGCACGCGAATGTGAATGTCGATTCGGTCAAGCAACGGGCCCGACAGGCGGCGCATGTAGCGTTTGATGTCCATCGTCGAACAGCGGCAAAAGTGGTCGTTGTCGCCGTTCCAGCCGCACGGGCAAGGATTCATTGCGCAAATCAGAATCATGCTCGACGGAAAAGTCAAAGTCCCGCTGACTCGGCTGATAGTGATTTGTCTTTCCTCCAGCGGCTCGCGCAACGCCTCAAGGGTAGACTTTTTGAATTCGGGCAATTCGTCCAGGAAAAGGACGCCATTGTGCGCAAGAGTGACTTGTCCCGGCGTGGGGTTGGTGCCGCCGCCGATTATCGCTGCGGTTGAGGCGTCGTGATTCGGGTTTTGAAACGGACGCTTCGTCACGAGCCCGCTGCCTTGCGGCAACTTCCCCGCTATGCTGTAAATCTTCGTGACTTCCAAGGCCTCTTCGCGCGTCATTTCGGGAAGGATTGAACTCATGCGTTTGGCGAGCATGGTTTTGCCCGAACCCGGCACGCCGACCATCAAGACGTTATGCCCGCCCGCCGCCGCTATTTCCAAGGCACGTTTCGCCATGAATTGCCCTTGCACGTCCGCGAAGTCGTCAACCAACTCCACGAAACCTTCGGGCTCGTCGACGGGCACGGGTTTTGCGGGCTCCAGTTCGATTTCGCCGTCAAGGAAGTCGACCAGCTCCATTAAATTTCTCGGCGCGTAGACTTCGATGCCGTCCACAAGCAATGCCTCGTTGATATTTTCCTGCGCCACGATTATTTTTTTGAAGCCTTCCTCGCGCGCAGTTATCGCTATCGGCAGGACGCCCGCCACGTTTCGCAAGAGCCCTTCCAATGACAGCTCGGCAACGAACAAAAATTCTTCGCAGACCGACGGGCGCAACCGCCCCTGCGCGGCAAGCAAACCTATCGCTATCGGCAAGTCAAGCCCGGCGCTTTCCTTTTTGACGGACGCGGGCGCAAGGTTGATTGTGATTTTCTCGGCGCGCATTCTGAGTGACGAATTTTTTATCGCAGTGCGCACGCGCTCTTTCGATTCGCGGACGGCAGTCGACGGCAAGCCGACAATGTCAAAGGCGGGCATACCGTTGGCGCTGTCTACTTCCACGGAAATAATCAGCCCGTCAACGCCCTGCGTCGCCGCTCCAAATGTCCTCGCGTACAAAGTTCAGCCCCCCAACTAAAATTTTGTTATGTATCGCTCCTGTGCGGGAGCCATTCAACTTCTACGGTAATTTCATCGCCGGCTTTCGCATTCATGGCGTAGCGATAAGGTTTATTGTGCCAAGCAGGCGTGAGCGTGCCGAGTATCGTTTTGCCGTTGACGGTCAACGCGGTATAGTCAATCCAGTAAGGAACGCGCTTAGATTTGTCTTCTTCGTCGCGAATGTCCAAGCCCATAAGAAACACTTGCATTCTTCCGCTTGCAAAGGCTTTGGCAACGATTTTCAAGTTGCCGACATAGGATGAAATCACATAACCGACACCGTCTCGCTGATACCATTTTGGTTGACTTACAACGGCTTTGTCGTCGGAAACAGACAAGATTTTTAAAACATCGGTTTCTTCCTTATGAAAAAGCTTGATTTGTATCCTGGCGGTAAAATAATTACGGAATTTGTTGATTATTGATCTGAAGTTATTGGCATGTATGTAGGCGTAAAGACAAGAGACCAGCACGTCATGTGCGCCCAAATACTCGCCGAAAACTTGATGGAAATTGTCATAAACCTCAGCTCTTGAAAGATTTTGACATTCCTTCAAACTGCACAACAAAGCTGATGCAATAAATTTGTTAAGCACCTCTTGACGGCAACTTAAATTTTCTCTGAAAAATTCAATGCCGCCCATGAAATTGTCCATATCCTTTAGGGCGCGAACCGGTAAATCCATCCATTTGTGTATATAGCCCTTGGGGGTGCGCCTGCGATAACTTACCGACTCTTCGTGAATGCGCCGTATGTAACACGCATTCGGCACCCGCAAAAATCTCTTGGCGCAGAACAATACCTTAAACGTCCAAGTGAAATCATTTGAACCAATCAACGAATCAAACTTTATGTTGTTATCTAGCAACAGCTTTCGCCGCACCAATCGCAACCATGGCGTTACCCAATATCTGTAGTTCACGGCTCGTTTTACTCGTTCAGCCATATTCTCCGTTTCAAGCGTCGGCTCGTCTACAAAGGGCGGGTGTTGAATTTTACCTGTGGCGGGATGAATGTTGTCGATAAATTCTTGCCCGACGCCTTCGGACATAAAATATTTTTCGCAATAGACAACGTCGGCATTGAATTCTTTGGCGAGAGTATACATTTCCTCCAGTGCGGTTTTAGTAAATACATCGTCGGCATCTAAGAAGAAAACATATTCGCCGCCCGCAAAGCTCAAGCCGATATTACGCGGCACGCCGCCCCCGCCCGAATTCGTTTCCGTCTTTTTAAGTCGAAGCCGCCCGTCGAATTTCGGGATATAGCTTTCGACAACGGCGACGCTTGAGTCGGTTGAGCAGTCGTCGACAATGATGACTTCAAAGCTTTGGAAGGTTTGATTGAGGACGCTGTCTAGGCATTCGCCGATATATTTTTCGGCATTGTACATGGGAATTATAACTGAAATTTTTGGGCAAGGCAGAGCCGGTGTCGGGGCAAATGAATCGATTGATAAAGTTTCGTCAGCGTTTATCAAAAACGACACTCCTTCTCCTTAAAAATCCTGCGTGACTTCAGAGGCATTCTCTATATGGTTAATCTCTTCGGCGCAATCGCCGCGGCCGCTTTAGAAGCGGCAGAACAGATAACACGCTCAATCGCTCATAGCCGCAACGAGTCGCCGCGCTTAAACCTCTTGCCTAACTTCAAAAGCGTTTTCGATATGGTTAATCTCTTCGGCGCAATCGCCGCGGCCGCTTTAGAAGCGGCGGAACAGATAACACGCTCAATCGCTCATAGCCGCAACGAGTCGCCGCGCTTAAACCTCTTGCCTAACTTCAAAAGCGTTTTCGATATGGTTAATCTCTTCGGCGCAATCGCCGCGGCCGCTTTAGAAGCGGCGGAACAGATAACACGCTCAATCGCTCATAGCCGCAACGAGTCGCCGCGCTTAAAATTCTTGCACGACTTCAAAAGCGTTTTCAATGTGATTAATCTCTTCGGCATGTTCGCCGCGCAGATAGACTTCCACAACGTCAAAGCGGCAAGCGCAATCGCAAAATCGTTCGTCTTGCAAGAAAACGCCTGCCGCCTCGATGATTTTTTTTTGCTTGCGGAGGGTAACAGCCTCGCTCGGCAAGCCGTGAAGAATGTCCGAACGCGCCTTGACTTCCACGAAGACAAGCACGTTATCCCGTTGCGCGATTATGTCAATCTCCGCTGACCGAATGCGAAAATTCCTCGCGACAATCGTGTAGCCCGCCGCCTCAAGGAAGGTTGCCGCGCAGTCCTCGCCCAGCTTGCCGAAAGTCTTTTGGCGGCTCACAGCTCCACGACGACTTCTTCAAGCGGGCGGCGGTCTTCGTGACGAACATGCGGCTTTGCTTCGTCAGAGGGGTAGCCGACGGGGAATATCGCTATCAGCTCGTAGCCCTGCATTTCGGGGAAAAGTTCTTGCAGTTTCGGCGCGTCGAACCAGCCTACCCATGTCGTGCCGAGTCCTTCGTCTTGAACCGCCAACATCAAATGCGTTGCGACAATCGCCGCGTCAATCTCCGCGAAATTTTTGTTGTCGAACGGGCGGTCGAAGGCTCCGTCCCTTTGCGCGCCGACGACGAATGCCATTGCCGCCCCGAACGTGTAGGGCGTTGCCTGCTTGACTTTGTCGAAAGCTTCGGGCGATTTGACTTCCCAAATCGTGTATCGTTGGGAATTCTTCGCCGTAGGTGCCGCTATCGCCGCCTGCAAGATGCGTGTGATTTTTTCCGGCTCAATCGCCTCGTCCGTCAGCTTGCGGCACGAATAACGCGCCTTTGCTAATTCCAAAAAGCTCATGATTAAAACTCCTTTCGATTTAGGTGTCAGAGGTTGTTGGTAAGTTGTCGACTTCGATTTAGTGTTATCTACCTACTTTCTTTCACTGGCGAAAGAAAGTAGCAAAGAAAGCCACCGCTACGCGCGGGGCGGATACCGACCACCACCGCAACGTCCGCGCAACTCGAAGCCGCTCGTGCCGCTATGAAACCTTCCAGGTTTCAAGTCGCGGCGGGCGCCCATCCATGGGCGCCCTCATTCTCTGCAGCTCGCTCGTTACTTTTACCAACAGACTCTAATACCTAAAAGTTATCGTAAGTACTCGCCGCGAATGTCCTCCGTCGGCGGGGCAATGGGATAGTCTCCGCTGAAACACGCTGTGCAAAGCTCGCGGCCGCCCGCCATCTCGTCCAGGCAGCCGATGGGCAAGTAGCCCAACGAATCCGCCCCAAGAATCTTGCAAATCTCCTCGACGCTCCGATTGTGCGCTATCAGTTGTTCGCGACTGGGAATGTCAATCCCGAAGTAGCACGGGTGACGAAACGGCGGGCTCGAAACGCGCATGTGAACTTCAGCCGCGCCCGCCTCCCTCAGCATGGTGACGATTTGTTTGCTGGTCGTGCCGCGCACAATCGAATCGTCAATCATCACAATGCGCTTACCCGCCACCACATCGCGCAGGACGTTCAGCTTGATTTTGACGCTTAGCATACGGCTCGACTGTTGCGGCTTGATGAACGTGCGCCCGACGTAAGTATTTTTCGTGAAGGCAATGCCGTAAGGGATGCCCGACTCCATAGAGTAGCCGACTGCCGCCATGTTGCCGCTTTCGGGGACGCCGACGACCAAATCGGCCTCAATCGGGTGAATGCGCGCCAACAGCTTGCCCGCGATAATTCGCGAACGCGTGACGCTCATGCCGTCGAATGTCGTATCGGGGCGGCAAAAATAAATATACTCGAAGACGCAGCGCGCGGTTTTCTCCTTGGGCAAGGCAAGTTCCATGTTGGATTCGATTCTGCCGTTTTGGAAAATCGTAACGACTTCGCCAGGCTCCACGTCGCGAATAAATTCCGCGTCAATGGTCTCAAGCGCGCATGTCTCCGAGGTAATGATGTAAGCGTTGCCGAGCCTGCCGATAACCAGCGGGCGGAAGCCCCACGGGTCGCGGGCACCGATAAGCTTGCGCGGGCTGGCCACTACGAGCGAATAAGAGCCTTGAACTTTTTTCAGGGCGCGGACTGTCGCCTCCTGCACCGAGCGAGATTTGACACGTTCGCGGGCTATGTGGTAGGCGATAGTTTCGGAATCGGTCGTCGTCTGGAAAATCGCGCCGCCCGCCGCCAATTCCCGACGAAGACGCGGGGCATTGACCAAGTTGCCGTTGTGCGCGAGCATGAGTGTGCCTTTGATGTAGGCAAGGACGAGCGGTTGAGAATTTTCACGAGTGGAGGCACCCGCCGTCGAATAGCGCACGTGACCGACGCCGAGGTTTCCGTCCAATGCCGCGATGTTTTCCGCGTTGAATACTTTGTTGACGCGTCCGAGGTCTTTGTGGCAAAAAACTTTGTCGTTGCGCGTCGCGGTGTCGGTCACCGCTATGCCCGCGCTTTCCTGTCCGCGGTGTTGCAAGGCGTAAAGCCCGTAGTAAATCGTAGGAGCCACGTCGCCGCCGTCAAGATCGTACATGCCGAATACTCCGCATGATTCGCCCGCCGAACCAAATCCGAAATCCATTGCCGCCACCCCTTTGCAAAGTTGTTAAGTCTGAGTACTGAAAAATTTTGCGCGCTAATTATAGCAGGCAACGCGGCAAGGGACAAGTTCATTACCAGACTTTGCGCAGGAACAATGACGCGCTCAAGTCGCGGTCGTGACTGCCCTTTTGCAAATACACTTCGCCGCCGAACGTCCAGCCGTTTGCGAATTCGTTTTCCCCGCTCAAAGACAGAATGAAATGCGTTTTGTCTTGACGGTTGCGCAACGTGTAGGAACGGCTACCGCCTTCGTAGCTGAAACGCAATTCGGGCTCCGAGCCGCTAAACGCATGACGCACACCGATTCGCGCCGCCAAATTCCCGCGCTCAAAGTCCTTGCGATACTCAAGCCCCAACTGACCCGCAAAATAAGTGTTCGTCTTCGAGCGGACGTATTGATTGTAAATGCCCGCGCCGTGTTCGTTGTAGGCGTTCTGCTTCATGTGCGAGGCTTGCAGGCCGATGAACGGGCTGACGTGATAATTTTTGTCGGGCGTGAGGTCGTGCTTGTATTCGCCGCCGATTTCAAAAATTTTTCCGTGATACTTGGCGGAAGTGCCGAGACCCAACGCGTTAAGCCCGCGATGAAGTTTGTTGCGAACAATGCCGCCGTCGACGTAAACGAAAGCCGAATCCGCGCCGCTCTTGAAGCCGCCGTACAAGCCGCCGCGCGTGTCGTAGATGTTGCCGTTGTCGAGCGTCGTGGCGTTGTAGCTGACGAAAATGCCGCCACGCCACTTGTCGGAGAATTGCTTATCCCATCCGCCGCTTATCGCCTGCCCGTGGAATTTGTCGCCGCCGTAGAGCTTGCCCCAATCCTTGCTGAACTTAACCCAAGCGTCGTCGGAAAAATCTTTCGCGCTCAAGCGGTCGGCTATCAGTCGGGCGGCAAGCGTGCTTTGTTGCGCGTAGCTCATCATCTTCGGGGCGTTGGACGTGCCGCTACGATAAATATATATAAACTTGAAAGAAATGATACATATTTATACAGTGA
>CAMJMR010000077.1 GCA_946407095.1 uncultured Selenomonadales bacterium
GCCGTCGAACAAAAAGGCTTTGACATGGGAAAAAAACGAAAGGAGTAAAACGTCAGATCGTCACCGACGATATGGGTTGCCTTTTATCGGTCGTGATTGACAAAGCGAATTTACACGACACAAAAATGGGATATTGGGTAGCGGGTTTGGCGACTTTCGCCTATCCGACGTTGAAAAAGATATGCGGAGATGGCGGTTACCGTGGGACTTTCGTTTACGAAGCTCACAAATATTTTGGTTTGAGAGTAGAGATAAGTAAGAAGTTAAAGCCGCACGGCTGGCAAGTATTGCCAAAGCGGTGGATAGTGGAGCGGACTTTTTCTTGGCTCAATCACTCTCGCCGACTCAGCAAAGACTACGAGCTGACGGTTGCTTCTGCCGAGACCTTGATTAAGATTTCTCATATTCACACTTTGCTTAAACGTTTATGAACACCTGTTCTAATCTACTTTCTTTCACCGGCGAAAGAAAGTAGCAAAGAAAGCCGCCTCGCAGGGGCGGATAACGACCGTCGACACGACGTTGCGCCTGCCCGAAGCCGTCTGTGCCGGCAAAAAAACTTCCATGTTTTTGTTGCCGGCGGCGCGCGTCCTTGCGCGCCTCATAACCTGCAACTCGCTCGTTAATTTATCAACAGTCTTCCATCTCGGATATTTTTGTGTAGTCCAAGTCGAAATTGAAGCAGTGAATCATGTGGAAAAGGAAAGTCGCATAATCCGCCCGCTCGCCGAAACATTCCTTGAAGGCACTGTCGACGGCGCGGTGCAGTTCGGGTGTAATGCCGCGTTCGTAAACCCTAAGCCGATGAATTTCAAAGCTGTCGAAGCGTTTGTAGAAAGTCGCCTTCGCGCGATATTGAGCCGCCTCGTTGCCCTTGAAGTATTCGACGCTGCCGAAAATTTTGTCGAAGTACTCAAGCAAGCTCACCATGCGAAGAATATTCTTGCGCGTCTTTTCGACGAGGGCGGTCTTGTCGTTGGTCAAGGAGTCGGGCGCGTCTCGGTGGACGTAAAAAATATCGGGCGTCTTGACGTAAGTTTTCGCTTTCATCAGCCAATGCAGGCAGAACAGCAGATTGCCGCCGTACTCGGGGAAAAAAATATCATTGTCCAAAAGGAATTGCCGACGGAAGATATTATACTGCGCGTCGATAAAAGTGTCGGCATTGCACCACTCGTCGAAGCGAATCTGCGCGGCATTCGGGACGACTTCAAAATTTTTGACGACGCGATTTTCCCACGACATGACTTTAAGCGGAGTGTTCGCGTCGATAACGCCGCCCGCCGGCGATTCCATGAAAGTGCCCGCGTGAACGACGTCGGCCTTGAAATATTCCGCCGCGTCGTGAAGCTGTTCCAAGGCGTTCAAAATATAAATGTCGTCGCTGTGCAGAATCATTACGTATTTGCCCGCCGCCTCGCGAAGGAGCCGATTATCGGTCGGGAATTCGCCGAGGTTTTTTTCGTTACGGCAGAGCTTGAGCTTGCCCGAAGAAATTTCGGCGGCGTAGCGTTGCCTGACGAATTCGGCGGAGCCGTCGGTTGAACCGTCGTCGTGAACGATTATTTCAAAGTCTTGGAACGTTTGAATCAACACGCTGTTAATCGCGTCCTCAATGTAGCGGCGGCGATTGTACAGCGGGATAAGCACAGAAATTTTCGGCGTCATAAGTTCGCCTCCTTAAACGATATCAATCACTTCGTCCGAATGCGCCGTTATGATGTCCTTGGTTATCTTGCCGTCCTTGACGAGGATTTGACGGTCGGCGGCCTGCGCAATGTCGGGCTCGTGCGTGACCAAAATTATCGTGGAGCCCGCGGCGTGCAGGTCGCGAAAGATTTGCATGATTTCGCCCGTCGATTTCGTGTCAAGGTTGCCCGTCGGCTCGTCCGCCATCAAAATCGCGGGATTCATGGCTATGGCGCGGGCTATCGCAACTCTTTGCCTTTGCCCGCCCGAAAGTTCGCCGGGCAAGTGTTCTGCGCGGTCGGACAGCGAAACTTTTTTCAACGCGTCCATAGCCAATTCAAGCCGCTCTTTCGTGCCGAGCCCCGCATAGACCGCAGGCAAGGCGACGTTCTCAAGGCTGGTGAGCTTGGGCAGGAGGTTGAAGTTTTGGAAGACGAAACCGATTGTCTTGTTGCGAATGCGCGCCAAAGCATCGTCACTTAGCCCGCTGACTTCCTGACCCAAAAGTTTATACGAGCCGACAGTCGGGCGGTCGAGGCAACCGAGGATATTCATCAGCGTAGACTTGCCGCTGCCCGAAGGACCCATCAGCGCGACGAATTCGCCTTCGTCGATTCGCAAGTCCACGCCGTTTAGCGCGGCAACCGTCTCCGAGCCCATCTTGTAGAGTTTCTTTACGCCCGTTATTGTCACGACATTCGCCATAAAATCACTGCCTCTTCGTTTAAGCGCGGCGATAACGTTTCCTTTGTCGTCAGTTGCAACACGCTAACTGTTCCGTCGCTTTTAAAGCGACCCCGCTACAATACGCGGCGAGCAATTGAAGTCAGCGAAAACTTTATCGCGTTCGCTGTTTGGCAACTTTTTAAAAGTTGCTGCCGTAAATTCGACAGGGATAAGATTTTTCAAGCCGAAAAACAATCATTATATCGACGCGCGAAAAATAAAGTTTGTCTATTTAATCTTGGGGTTATCGGTCTCGGCAATGTATTTGCGCGCCGCGTCGACGACGGATTTTTTCAGCTCAAGAATCGGGACATTCCTCACCTGCGCGCCCGCAACGTTTTGATGCCCGCCGCCGCCGTATTTTTCCATGATGACTTGGACGTTCAAATCTCCTCCCGACCGTGCGCTTATCCCGACCGTGTCGTTACGCATTTGGAACAGGACAATCGTCATGCGCACGCCCTCGACCGTCAAAAGCGAATCGGCCGCCTGACCCGCTATCGCCTGCACGTTCGGGATAACGTTGTCGATATACGACACGACCAGCCCGCCTTCGTAATATTCCGACTGCGCCTTGGTCTTGGCAAGCGAAATGGTTGTGTCGTAATCCGATTTGAAAAGGTAATTCACTGCGACGGGGTCTGCTCCGCTGCGCCGCAAGTAGGCCGCCGCCTCGAACGTCCGCGCGCCCGTCTGCACCGCAAAATTTTTCGTGTCGACCACTATGCCCGAATAAATTGCCGTTGCCGCCGGCTTCCCGATTTTAATTTTGTCGTCGAAGTACATCAAAAGCTCGGTAACCATTTCGCACGTTGAAGAAGAGCTCGTTTCCAGATAACATATCGCGGGATTTTTAATCGTGTTCTCGCTGCGGCGGTGGTGGTCAATGACGATAACTTTTTTTATGCGCTCAAGCAAAATGGGCGCGGCAACCAGCTTGGGGATAAAAGTGTCGACGACGACCAACAGCGGCTCCAATGCCGTGGAAATGGAAACATCGCTCTCGCTTATGAACAAATCCCGATAATCTTCGTGCTTTTCAAGCAGGTCAATGATTTTCTCGACGCTGTCAAGCCAACCGCTTAGGACAATGTGCACGGGCTTGTTCAAGCTGCGTGCCATAAGCGCGACGCCGACCGCCGCTCCGAAGGCGTCATAATCCTCGCGGGTGTGCCCCATGATAAAAATTTCGTCCGCCGCCATCATCGTATCGCGAATCGAATGGCTCATGACGCGGGCGCGGACGCGGGTGTTGCGCTCGACCGCCTTGGCTCGTCCGCCGAAGAATTGCATTTTATCGCTGATGTTGACTGCCACTTGGTCTCCGCCGCGCGCCAATGCCAAATTCAGCCCCGCCACTGCCTTGGTGCCCAGCTCGCCTATCGACTGTTCGGCGGAAGGTTTTTCGGCGACCGCCGCCCCCATAGACAGCGTCACTTGCAGCTGGTGTTTGTTGACCAGTTGGCGCACCTTGTCCAGCACGATAAATTTTTTTTCGATCGCCGCGTCCAAAGCCCGCCGCTCAAGCACGACCAAAAACAAATCGCTCGACACGCGCCGCATGAAGCCCGCCAATGACGCGACCCACTCTTCCAGAATTTCGCTGACCGACAGCATGAGCGACGTTTTTTCAGCCTCGTTGAGCCCCTGCATGACTTCATCGTAGTTGTCGACCTGCACGTAGATTAACGCCGTCCGACTGCGCTCGTATTCGACCTTCAAGTCTTCGTAGAGCGTAATTTCGCGGGCGAACAGCACCGCCATTCGCGGATAGTCTTCGTTTGCCTTCAAGCGGCGATACTTAACCAGGAAGTGGCGATAAAATTCTTCGACTTCGCCGTCAGCCGTTTTTCTGTGCCGCAACGATTTAATGGCATATTCGCCATCCTCCGGCGCGGGTTTATCGGCTTGCGACGTTGGCGCGGGTTTATCGCCTTCCGTCGGCTCGGTGCCATCCTCTTCGGACGCCGTCGGGAAAACATTTTCCGACAGCAAGCCCTCCCAAAATTCCGAAACGTCCATGCCCTGTTGAGGAATTACCTCGGCGAAATCTTGCATGACCGAATTGCACCACTGCAGACGCTTGTGTTCGTCGACGACGATTATTCCTTCAGGCAGCTTCGTCATAGCGTAATACATCATGTCGTTGAAATTGCCTATGACATTTTCGCTGTATTCCTTGAATTTTTTTTCACGGTCTTTGCGGCGAATGAGCGCGAACCAAATCAATAACGCCCATGCCAAAAAAGCCATCGCGCCCAAAATTTTGTTGTACTGCGAAATTATCACGACCATGACGAGCATCACTGCCAAGTTTATGACGGCATCCGGCCACGCGGATAAAATTCTCGGCACCTCGTCACCTCCTCAGTCTTTAAAGAATCTTTTGCGATAATCGAACAGCATGTCAATCAAGCCCGTTATCGCCACCAGCTGAAGCAAAAACATGTTCAGAATCACAATCGCGTAGAGCAATCGCCGCACGAGCTTTGAGACGTTGTGGCGGTCGAACACTGCCGACATGAGCGCGAGCCCTTGAATCAGACCGATTAGCATCGATACGATTGTCAAGTTCAGCGATATTTCTTGAATCTCCGTCCAGCCGCGCGTGAAGCCCCAATACATGCTAAGTCCGCCGATTATCGCGGTGTAGAGGAACAGCACCGGGAATCGCCACTCGGCAAACGGCGGCAACGTTGGGATTTTCATTTGTAGTTTCGGGAAAATCCAATGCGCCGCCAGCCACGTGGTTGCCGCATTAATCAGCGCGGTGAACATTATCAGCGTCGGCATAAGCAAAGCCAGCGTTTGAAGGGCGGGCTCCACTTGAGCCTTTGCCTCCGCGATTCGCGTTTTGTCGACGCCCATGCTTTCGTACATTGCGAACGACTCGGCGAACGATTCGCGCACCACTTCGATTTGCGTGTCGATTAAGTTCACGTCCATGACGATTATCAGCAAAAGCAGCGTTGCGACCTGCGCGGCGGACGAAACGACCATAAGCGTGAAAAAAATCCTGACGGCACCGAAATTTTTCCTTATGCTCCAGCCCAACGCGACGCCGCATATCCCGAAGCCGAACGCAAGCCTTATCGCAAGCACCGGGCTTATCAGCATCGACAGCAAGATAAACGTCACGACCAGCGCGGTTAAGCCCTTGTTGAAGCCTTGGCGCGCCGTCAAGACTGCAAGCGGCACCGCACAAAAAAATTCTACGAACATGCCGAAAATCGGGACGTAAACCGTGACGAGCCCCAATATTACGGTTATCGCCACGAGTAAGCCGCCTTCGATTGTCGGCGTGACACTTTTGCCCATCATCTGCCTCCGAATAAAATTTTCGGGCATTATATCAGACCGCGCAGGCTTTTAAAAGCAATTAGGAATGAAAAGCGTCAACCATTGCGCCTCGCCGAGCTTTGGATAAAAAGAAACCCTCAAGCGCGATGCCTGAGGGTTTTTCAGTTCGGGGGTAGGTGGTCAATTGGTCAATGGGAAAAAATTACTTCAGCAACGTTAAGTTGCCTCGCCTTTGAGGAGGGCGGCGGAAGCCCAAACGTCCGTCGATTCATAAATCGCGGTGCCCGATACCAAAATGTTCGCGCCCGCCTGCCGCAACGACTCCGCGTTTTCAATCGTGACGCCGCCGTCGACTTCAAGCAGGCAGTCATAATTGTTTTCGCGAATCAAATTGTGCAAGCGTTTAACCTTGTCGAGCGAATGTTTCAGCAAGGGCTGCCCCGCCGCGCCCGGTATCGCCGTCATGAGCAGGACGACGTCTACGTCGTACAAAAGCTCTTCAATCATGCAAAGCGGCGTCGCGGGATTGAGCGCAATACCCGCCTTCAAGCCCGCGCCCTTGATTTTGTGGATAACGCTCTGCGCTTGACCCGTCGTCTCAACGTGGAACGTGATCAAATCTGCGCCCGCCTGCGCGAATTCGACGATTTTCTTGTCGGGGTCTACTGTCATGAGGTGCGCCTCCAAAATCGCGTCGGTGACCTTGCGCAAGCTCTTTACGACGTGCGAACCGACCGTAATATCGGGCGAGAAGACGCCGTCGCCGACTTCGATGTGAATCTGTTCAATGCCCGCGTCCGTCACGCGTTTGACTTCGTCAGCCAAGTGCGCGAAGTCAGCCGACAAAATCGACGCCGCGATTCGCATTTCAGACTTGTTGTCTTTCCATATTGCGGAAAACGCTCCGATAAGCTACAATGGTTTTGCAAATCCAACCAAGAGCCTGTCGGGGCGTTTCCGTTTGCATTGTAGCGTTTCGACGGCTGTTTGTCAAAAATTTTGGAGGTAATAGCATGAAACACAAGGAAAAACTTTTCAAGCTGTTGCGCGAGGCTGTCGAAACGCCCCAAGAATCGTTCGCTGTCGAAGAAATGATTCGCAAGGTCGAAGGCACCATGCCGCCGATTGAAACGGTCAGCAATACGCAGAAAAAATTCGGCGGTTTGAAATTTTACAGGAACGTCGGCAAAAATTTCTGTTGCGCCGTAAGCTTACACCGTTTCATTTGGACGTACTTTAACGGCGAAATTCCCGAAGGCTACGACGTTCATCACCGCGACTTCAATCATGACAACAACGACCTTGCGAATCTTGAACTCGTAACGAAGGAAGAGCACAGAAGAATTCATCTTGCAAGGAAAGTTATTTGCCGTCCGCCGAAAAAAAAATTTGTCTGCGTTGTCTGCGGCGCGGAATTTGAGGCAGTAAATCGCGGCAACAACAGCTATTGCTCTGAGGAATGCAAGAAAAAGAGTAAGCTTGAAACGCGTACCTGTGAGATTTGCGGAAACGAATTTTCTGCAACAATCGGCAGTTCTCAAAAATTTTGCTCCGCAACTTGTTATCACCAATACCGGCGGCGTTGTGAAACTAAAAAATGCCCTGTTTGCGGCAAGGAATTTAAAATTCATCCTTCGCGTAAAAAAATATACTGTTCAACTAAATGTTTCGCTTCAACCGTGGAATTGCGCGAATCTCGAACGTGTGCTTATTGCGGCAAGGAATTTTCTGCCAGAATAAATGACGACCAAAGATTTTGTTCCGATGAATGTTCTCACAATGCTCGTCGAGTGCGTGAAACTAAAACCTGCCCGATTTGCGGCAAAATGTTTTCGACTGTCAAATCACGCGAAAAAAAATATTGCTCGCCTAAGTGTTACCACGAATCCCGACGTAAAAAATAGTTTGTCGACGCACGTGCCGCCGTCGAATTTAATCGTGATGTGTCCGAGGTTCATGAGGTTTTTCTGGACTTCGCTACCGACTTTAACGATTTTGAATTCGGTGCCCGCGATTTTGTAGGTGTCGCCGGGCTTAATCATGCCGGTGAGTTCGTTGCCCGTGTGTATTACGCAAGCGTCGCGCAGTTCGGGCAGAGCCATTGCCTCGTCGAACATGATGATCATATTCGCGGCGGCGATGAAGTCTTTGACTTGCCCGCCGAGTTCGACGACTTTGCTTGAGTAAATTTTTTCTGCCATGTATAATTACCTGCCTTTATGTTTTTTTGTGGCGAGCGTCCGACTTGTGAGAGAGACACCGAACGCCCGCCGATATTTTTGTCTGCGATTAGGATTCGTAAAGTCCGAAGCTTGCGAGGCAACGTGACGGCCACTTTAGAATCAGTGTTCATAAACGTTTAAGCAAAGTGTGAATATGAGAAATCTTAATCAAGGTCTCGGCAGAAGCAACCGTCAGCTCGTAGTCTTTGCTAAGTCGCCGAGAGTGATTGAGCCAAGAAAAAGTCCGCTCCACTATCCACCGTTTTGGCAATACTTGCCAGCCGTGCGGCTTTAACTTCTTACTTATCTCTACTCTCAAACCAAAATATTTGTGAGCTTCGTAAACGAAAGTCCCACGGTAACCGCCATCTCCGCATATCTTTTTCAACGTCGGATAGGCGAAAGTCGCCAAACCCGCTACCCAATATCCCATTTTTGTGTCGTGTAAATTCGCTTTGTGAATCACGACCGATAAAAGACAACCAGTCTCGTCGGTGACGATTTGACGTTTTACTCCTTTCGTTTTTTTCCCGCGTCAAAACCCTTTTGTTCGACGGCTCCTGTCGTTTTCACGCTTTGGGAATCGATTAAAGCTTGGGTTGGATTTTCGCTCAAGC
>CAMJMR010000078.1 GCA_946407095.1 uncultured Selenomonadales bacterium
CATTTTGTTTCACCCGAAATATATTTTATCACTTTTTGTCCACAGTTCCTAGAAATGCGCATTCGTTCCGGCGTGGCTGTCGATTGAAAAATATCGACCGAGCACGGCGCACTTGCTGTTACGCCACTTTTAAAGTGGCAAAAATTTTTTGGCGCATTAAAAAGGGTTGCGGGCAACGGCAGGGAATAGGACACAGGCAAGGGCGGACGTTTTCCGCCTGTTGAGAGTAATGTAAAATATTTTTCGGAGGTTGATTTTATGGTTGACAAGAATTTGTTCCTGCACGATTTGTCGGTTGTGGCGATTGTCAAGGACGAAGCACCCTATCTCAAAGAGTGGCTGGACTATCATTTGGCGGCGGGCGTAGACCACTTTTTCATCTACGACAACGGCAGCACCGATAACACCCGCGAAGTCTTGAAGCCCTACATCGAGGCGAAACATGTCGACGCCTTCCACGTGCCCGGCGAAGTAATGCAGATGCCCGCCTACAACGACGCCGTCCGCAAATTCAAGTTCACGACGCGCTACATGGCGTTCTTGGACGTGGACGAATTCATTTTCCCGAAGACGCCGCAGAGTATCGTTGAAGTCGCCGACGAAATTATCGGCAAGGACGAACGGATTGCGGGCTTGGCGATTAACTGGCAAATCTTCGGCTCCAACGGGCAAGAGAAGGCCGACCTTTCAAAGGGCGTGTTGGAACGATTCACGCGCCGCGCGCCGAGCGATTGGTTTGAGCCGCCAACGAAAACGACTTTGCCCGTCGGAAACATTCACGTCAAAACGATTGCCAATCCGCGCTTCATTCGCTACATAGTCAATCCGCACTACGCCTACTACTTCGACGGGATGTTCGCCGTCAACAGCAACGGCGAGCGCGTGAGGCATTGGGGCAACGAGCCCGTCCTTATCGACAAAATCGTCGTCAATCACTACCTTACGAAGTCGAAGGAAGAATTCCTCGGCAAGATGGAACGCGGGCGCAAAGGCGTCGATTCTAAGGACTTTGACCCCTTGACCGTGGATATGGCGATCTTCAACAAGAATGACCGCAACGACGTTGAGGACGACGGCATTTTGGCTTACAGACAACTCCGTGACGAAAATTACGTTCCCGCGAAAGACTTTGATCGCGAAAGATATTTCAAGACGCTGGAAGGGATTTTGTTGCCCGCGTCGCGTTCCGATGTGCCGCCCGAATATTTCGAGGGCAAGCTTGAAACCTTCTTGACGTGCAGGGCTTTGGCGTCGATTTTGCGGCGGGCGTTCCCGCACGACAATCGCGGCGCGTTCATGGAGGAGGCTGCACTTCGCGCCATAAATCGCACGCAATTCGCCAGGACGAGCTTGGCGGAAATATTGATGACGATAAATTCTTTGCCGGCGATACTTGCGATGCCCTACCCAGTTGTCGACGAGATACGGAAAAACTGCATGAGCTTCGTCCGCCAGCTTATGGGCGATTTGCGCATGAGTTTGCGTTGGGAGGCGTTCGTCGAAATGGGCAACTACTTCGATTTGCTTGCGGCGTTCGGCGCGAAGACGGCGGCGGCAACCAAGGCGTAAACAGCCCTTTCGTTGGCTAAGCAAAAGGGCGCAAAGACAGCTTGGCTTGTCGTGGCGGCGGCGCGGCTCTTCGATTCGACGTTTCAATAACTTTTATATTTATTAACTACTTTCTTTTGCACACCCAAAAGAAAGTAGCAAAGAAAAAGGTGCCTCGCAGGGGCGACAAAAACCTCCCATAACCGTGACTAACCATAACTGCACAGGAATCGAAACCGCAGCCGCTCGACGCCGCACGCAACATCACGTTGCTAACGCGGCGTGAGGCCGTCATCCATGACGGCCTCAAATATTCGCGGTGTTATCTAAAATTTACGTGGGAGATGATGATTATGATTGATAAAAAAGACGTCCTTCACAATTCGCAGAACATTTACTATCGCTCGACGGTCGGAGCGGCGGAGGCGGGCTCAAGCGTGCGGCTCGGCATTCGCATAAAAACCGATTCCGTCATTAAGCAAGTCCTTCTGCACACCTGGGAGGAGGGCGCGGGCGAAAAATGGTCTAACCTTTCCACGCGCGACGATAAGTCTAAGGAAAAATTCTATTCGCTCGTCGTCAAGATGCCCGAACGCGGCGGCTTGCTCTGGTATTACTTCATAATCGTCACGGGCGGCAGAACGTACTACTACGGCAACAATCCCGAATTGCTGGGCGGCGTCGGCGAACTCTACGACCATCAGCCGCCTGCCTTCCAAATTACCGTCTACCAAAAGGGTGCCAAGACCCCCGATTGGTTCAAGCACGCCGTCATGTATCAAATCTTCCCCGACAGATTTTATCGCGAAGGCAACGAGATTATCCCCAAGGAGGGCGCGGTCTATCACGCGTGCTGGAGCGACGACCCCATTTACTTCAAGGACGCCGACCGCAACGAAATTGCCGCTTACGACTTCTTCGGCGGAAACCTGCGCGGCATTGAGGCCAAGCTTGACTACCTTAAAGAGCTGGGCGTCAGCGCGATTTACTTCAACCCCGTTTTTGAATCGGAAAGCAATCACCACTACGACACGGGCGACTATCACAAGATTGACCCGATTCTCGGCACCAACGACGACTTCAAGCACCTGATTGACGCGGCGAAGGCGAAGGGCATACGAATCATAATCGACGGCGTGTTTAGTCACACGGGCTCCAACAGCATTTACTTCAACCGCAACGGCAAGTATGATTCGGTCGGCGCGTTTCAGTCAAAGGATTCGCCCTATTATGAGTGGTACGACTTCCGCAACTACCCGACCGACTACGACAGCTGGTGGAACTTCCCGACACTGCCGAACGTCCGCGAGACGACGCCGAGCTACATGGATTTTATCATTCGCGACAAGAACAGCGTCCTTAAGCACTGGATGCGCGAGGGCATAAGCGGTTGGCGGCTTGATGTCATTGACGAACTGCCCGCCGAGTTCAGCCGCCTGTTTTTCGCCGAGCTGAAGAAAATCAATCCCGAAGCCGTCATGATAGGCGAGGTATGGGAGGACGCGTCGAACAAAATCGCTTACGGCGTCCAACGGCAATATCTTTGCGGCTACGAAATGGATTCGGCGATGAACTACCCGCTGCGCGCCCATATCTTCGACTTTATCCTTGGCGCGATTGACGGCGAACTTTGTATGCGGCGCATGGAAAGCCTCCGCGAAAACTACCCGAAAGAAAATTTCTACGCCATGATGAACTTAATCGCCAGCCACGACATAATGAGACCCGTGACGATTTTCGGCGAGGCTCCTTACTACGACCAGATGCCCTACTACGAACAATCGCGCTTCAAGCTGGACGAGGCGGCGGAAAAATTGGGCAAGGCGCGTCTGAAGATGGCGGCTCTGTGGCAGATGACTTACCCCGGCGTGCCGTGCATTTACTACGGCGACGAAATCGGCATGCAGGGCTTCAAAGACCCGACGAATCGTCGACCGTATCCGTGGGGCGGCGGCGACCAAGAACTTTTGGCGACGTATAAAAAATTTATCGCCATGCGCAACGAGCATTTGGTTTTCCAGACGGGCGAGCTGTTGCCCATGCCGAGCAAGGGCGATATCGTTGCCTACGCCCGCGTCATTCGCAACGGTCACGACGTCTTCAATCACGAGGCGGAAAACGATATTTATCTGGTTGCGTTCAATCGGTCAAAGAATCGCGCCAAGGAAGTCAGCTTCGACGTGAGCGACTTCGCCAACGGTGCCTTCGTCGACGCCTTCGACCCCGACAATCCCAAGAAAAAATATCTCGTCACGCGCGGACGCGTCACCTTCAAGCTTGAGCCGTTGGAAGGACTTTTGCTTCATCACGTCCCGCAACAGCAAAACTACGACCGCCGCGCAGGCATCCTCATGCACCCGACCAGCCTCCCGTCGAAATACGGTATCGGCGACCTGGGCAAGGAGGCTTTTGAGTTCATCGACTACCTAAAGGCGGCGGGGCAAAGCATTTGGCAAATCCTTCCGCTCAATCCCGTCGGCTACGGCTATTCGCCCTATCAATCGCCGTCGGCGTTCGCGGGCAACCCTATGCTGATTTCAATCGACGCGCTGATTGCGGACGGCTTGCTTGACAAAGACGACGTTAAAGTTCCCGCCAAGCTTGCCAAGTCGAATCGCGTTGACTTCGAGGCCGTCGACAAGCTAAAGACCGCCGCACTTGCCAAGGCGTTTGAAAATTTCAAGGCGCGGCTCAAATCGGACGGCGCGTTGGCGAAGGACTTCAAAGCCTTCTGCGCTGCGCAAAAGTATTGGCTGGAAGATTATGCGTTGTTCGCGGCGATTAAAAAGCAACACGGCGGCGCGTATTGGATTGAATGGGACAGCAAGATTAAACAGCGCGACAAAAAGACTTTGGACGCCTTGCGCAAGTCTTTGGCTGACGAAATTCTTTTCACGGAGTTTGAACAGTTCATCTTCGAGCAGCAGTGGCAAAAGCTTCATAACTACGCTTTGGAGCGCGGCATTCAGATTATGGGCGACATGCCGATATTCGTTTCGGCGGACAGCGCGGACGCTTGGGCGAACCAGCAAGAGTTTCAGCTTGACAAGGAAGGTCGTCCCAAAAAGGTTGCGGGAGTCCCGCCCGATTATTTCAGCGCGACGGGGCAGCTCTGGGGCAATCCGCAATACGATTGGTCGGAAATGAAGGCGACAAAGTACAAGTGGTGGAAGTTGCGCTTCAAACGCATTTACGAGCAGGTCGACATTGTGCGCGTTGACCACTTCCGCGCCTTCGAGTCGTATTGGTCGATTGACGGCGACGCCAAGACCGCCATTCACGGCGAATGGATTAAAGGCCCCGGCTTGAACTTCTTCAACGAGATACGCAAGGAAATTGGCGACGCGCAGATTGTGGCGGAAGATTTGGGGATAATCACGGACGAAGTCGACGCCCTCCGCGAAGATTGCGGCTTCCCGGGCATGAAGGTTTTGCACTTCGCCCTGCACTACAACGAACACGGACGCATAGGCTTCGTGCCGCCCGAAAACTCAATCACGTACACGGGCACGCACGACAACAACACGACGGTCGGCTGGTTCATGGAGGACGTCGACAACGACAGTAAGGCGACGATAGCCGCGCTGATAGGAGCCGATGTGCGCCGTCCCGATGATGTTTGCAAAAAGCTGATTGAATTCGCCTACGCGTCGGGCTCGCGCTTCACGATTATCCCAATGCAGGATATTCTCAAGCTCGACAGTCGCAACCGCATGAATACGCCCGGAACAGTCTGTTCGAATTGGGGCTGGCGACTCAAGGCAGATTATCTTTCGGAGGCGGCGGCACCTCAGCTCAAAGCTCTTTGCAACAAGTATTTGCGGTAAGGATTAGGGAATTAGGAGTTAGGGAAGCAGGGAAGCAGTAAAGGCTATTTCCCTACTTCCCTTACAAAGGAGGCATCATGGTCGACAAAACTTTTATCGTCGAAAAAACCTGTCCGATTTGCGAAAAGACGATGCGGGTAGTCAAAACGCGCTCGCGAATCATGGTCACCAAGCGCGACGATGATGCCTGCACTCATTACGAAGATTTCAATCCTTACTATTACACCGTTTGGGTTTGTGAGCATTGCGGCTTCGCGGCGGACGAAAATACTTTCACGACGAAAATCCCCGACCGTCATTTGAATTTGTTGCGCTCGGTCTTGCTGACGCGCAATATAAAAATTCCGTTCGTGGCGAAGCGCACGGTTGAAAATGCCTCGACCGCCTTCCGCCTAGCGTTGAAGTATTTGGAAATCATTCACGGCAAAGCGTCGAAGAAGGCGAAATACGCGCACCAGCTCGCGTGGATTTATCGCATAGCGGGCGACAAGGAGCAGGAAACGGAATTTTTGCAGAAGGCGGCGGAATATTACGAAGAGGCATTGGCGAAGGAACATTTCCCGATAGACGCGCTCACGGACAACGCGGTTGTCTATCTGGTTGCGGCGATTTATCGGCGGCTCGGCGACAATCAAAAGGCTACGCTGTATCTGTCCAAAATCATAGGCGACCAAGGCGTAAGGACTCGTGAGCCGCGCGTTTACGATAAGGCACGCGACTTGTGGGGCGACATGCGCGCAGGACGCAAAAATTAGGGGCGTGTTGGTAAAGTAAGGAATACGTTGCAGAGGATGCGGGCGCCCATGGATGGGCGCCCGCCGCGACTTGAAACCTGGAAGGTTTCATAGCGGCACGAGCGGCTTCGGGTTGCGCGGGCGTTTCGTCCACGATTGGTATCCGCACCACGCGCAGTGGTGGCTTTCTTTGCTACTTTCTTTCGCCAGTGAAAGAAAGTAGTTAAATCAACTTAAAGCACGAAAGGAGACATTCATCACGCGTTACGCATTTAAAATCATCGCTTGTGTCATGTTGGGCTTGCTTGTCACGCTGACGGCGGCGGACACCTGCGCGGCGAAGAAAAAGGACGTCAAAGAAAAAATTTTGTACATCCCGCACGACAGCAGGCCGATAGTCAACAAGCAGACGATAGACGTTTTGGAAAAGGCGGGCATTCAAGTGGTCTCGCCGCCCGTGGAACTTTTGGGCGACCGCGACAATCTCGGCGACCCCGATTTGCTTTGGGATTGGCTCAACAAAAACGCGACCAAGGATTTGACGGCGGCAGTCATTTCGTCCGACGCCCTGCTTTACGGCAGCTTAGTCGGCTCGCGCAAGCACGACTACGACGGCGACGAGGTTTTGGCAAGAGCCGATTTGTTCGCCGAATTCCGCCGCAAGCATAAAAAAATTCCTCTGTACGTCTTCGGCTCAATCATGCGCACACCGCGCACGGGTTTGGCTTCGGGCTACGAGGAGCCGGACTATTATCGCTACTACGGCACAAATATTTTCCGCTTAACCGAACTCATGGACAAGCAAGAGACCGAAGGCTTGACGCCGCGCGAAATTAAGGAATTCAATTTTTTGCAACGGCTCATCCCCACGCGCGCTATCGAAGACTGGATGGGACGCCGCGAAAAAAATTTCGACGCCAATAAAAAATTAATCGACTACGCCCGCAATAAGACGTTCGATTATCTTTTGCTCGGACGCGACGACAATGCGCCCTACTCTCAAACGCACAACGAAGGCCGCAAGCTTTTGGAATATGGGCGCGGGCTAAGCAGCAACACCTACTTGACGACGGCGGGCATCGACGAGATTGGACTGGTGCTCTTGACGCGGGCTGTCAACGAACGCGCAAAGACTTCGCCGAAAATTTACGTCAAATACAACTGGGGACGCGGAGGGCTGACTGTCCCCGCTTACTCCGACGAGCCGATTGACGATTCGATTCGGGCGGCGATTCAGGCGACGGGCGCGACCTTGATTGACGACGAAAGCCGCGCAGATTTTATCCTTGCCGTCAACACAAATCCCGACGGCGCGACGTTCGAGGCCGATAACGCCCTCAACAACGGCAAGGCGCGCGAAGGCACGCAATTTTTCGCAGACACGATTCAAGACTACGTGAGCGACGGGCGCAAGGTCATCGTTGCCGACATTGCTTTTGCCAACGGCTCCGACAACGCGCTGATGGAACAGCTTCGGCGGCGCGGTTTGCTGTTCAAGTTGCAGGCCTACGCGGGCTGGAACACGCCGACCAATGCCAGCGGCTTCGCGTTGAGTACGGGCTTGCTGTCGACGCGCATGAAGGACAATCGCATTGACGAATTGCTATTGCGCCGCTACCTTGACGATTGGGGCTATCAGGCGAACGTTCGGAAAATCGGCGCGGGTCAACTGGATTGGCTGGCGGGCGACGGGCGTTACGAGGTGCTTGACGACAAACGCGACGCCGCCGCCGACAATTGCGCGATATTGCTTGAAGACTTCGCCAAGCGGAACTTGCCGGCCTTCACGGGCAACGACAACATACGCGTCAGCTTCCCGTGGAACAGAATGTTCGAGGCTGATATTTCTTTCGGGCAACAACGCACCGAGCCTTCCAAGGTACGCACCAAAACTCGCAAGTAATAAAAAAAAATTTTCCCGTCAAGCGGCGGGATTTTTTTTTGGGGGATACGTTGCAAGTGATGAGGGCCGACAAGGATGGGCGGCGCCGCGACTTGAAACCTGGAAGGTTTCATAGCGGCACGAGCGGCTTCGGGTAGCGCGGGCGTTTCGCTAGGAACTGTGGACAAAAAGTGATAAAATATATTTCGGGTGAAACAAAATGGCA
>CAMJMR010000079.1 GCA_946407095.1 uncultured Selenomonadales bacterium
TTTTCTCATAGTACAATTACTATATCACTTTTTACTATTTATGAACACCTGTTCTTAGATTTTTCGGTAGCCGCCAGGACAGCCTCAATCAGCGCAGAACGAACGCCGCCGCGTTCCAAGACGCGCACGCCTTCAATCGTCGTGCCGGCAGGGCTGGTAACCTTATCGCGCAAAACGTCGGGATGTTCGCCCGAAGCCAAAACCATTTTCGCCGCGCCGAGCAAAGTTTGCGCCGCAAGTTCAATCGCCGCAGCCCGCGACAGGCCCGCCGCTACGCCGCCGTCAGAGAGCGCGTCAATCATAAGGAAGGCGTAAGCAGGCCCCGACCCGCTCAAGCCCGTGACGGCGTCCATAAGCTTTTCGTCGACTTCGACAGCCCGACCCAGCGTCGACCAGAATTTTTGAATCGTATCGCCGTCCTGCGCGGCAAACTTGTTCAGCGTGTAAGCCGTCATGCTTTCCGCCACCGAGACCGCAACGTTGGGCATGAGGCGCACGATTTTGTTGGCGGGCAAAAATTTTTCGACGTTGGCAAGCTTGAGACCCGCGACCGTGTAAGTTATCAGCGTCGAGGCGGGAACTTTGCCGCTCAACGCCGCGAAAGTTTCTTCGGCGTCCTTGGGCTTGACGGCGACAATCAGCAAGTCAACCGCGCTCAAAAAGTCAGCCGTCGTCGAAGCATTGACGCCGTAGCGCGCCGAAAGTTCCTCGCACCGCGCAGGACGAATCTCGCAAACAAAAATATCTTCGGGCGCGAAAAGCTTGCCGCTTATGCCGCGAACGATTGATTCGGCAAGCGCGCCGCCGCCGATAAATCCGACCTTGTTCATTTTCTAACCTCCGCGTCGACGAATTCAATACGCTCAAGCAAGCTCGTCACTTGCCCGCGTATCGCCGTCAAATAAATTTTGTAAAGCTCCTTCCGCTCGGCAAGCTCCTCCTCCGTCAAGCCGACCGTGCGTTTCTTGCGCGCCAATTCGTTTATTCGCGCCAAAAGTTCGGGCGTTATCAAGTCAATCGCCTCCTTCAAGCAGGCTTTCCATTAAATCAAACAAATCGCCCGCGCCTCTGATACAAGCGAAAATTTTTTGATAAACTTCGCCGCTGCCGTGCTCCGTCCGCCTTGAAAACCAACTCACGAGCCTCAACACGTCCTCCTTGCCGCCGAAGCCCTTAAGCGTCGCCGCGAACAGAACCAGCTCAAAAATTTTGTAAGTCGTCACGAAGACGGCGTAATTGTCCGCGATTCTGACTTTGAAGCGGAAAGGGTAGCCGTTCAAGAAAAGTTCGTTGACGAGAAAATTTTCAAGCACGGTCGAGTAGCGCGCCAAGAAATTTTTCCGAGCGGCGGCGAGGCGTTGATAATTGGCGGCGATTTTCGAGACGGACACGCGATTGTTTTCGTCCGTCACGATTCTCAAGGCGTCGACGACGTTGGCGATAAATTTTTCATTGACGCCGCCGTAAAGCCGATTGAACAGCTTAATCATCAGCGCGACGAATTTTTTTGCGTCGAAGCGGACACTTGCCAAGAGTTGCGGCACTTGCCGAGCCCAAAAGGTTTTCGACTTGTAAGCGGCGATTAATTTCGTCAGCGCGGGCACGTCCAGGTCTTTGGCTGATATTTCGTCGAGCTTGTCGAAGAAAAAGCCCAAGACGATTAATCGCTGGTCGATTGAAAGCGTGCGCGTCTGCAGGATTGAAATCATGGCAATTTGCATTTCGGGCAAGTGCGCGGCGAAATTTTCCTTGACGTTCATGGATTTTATGGTTATCTTGCCGCCGAACGAATGAATTCTTTCGGGCACTTCGACGGCTTCAAAGCGCAACGGCTCTTTGGCGAAAAGAATCATTTCTGCCGCCACCGAGCAAGTCAAAGTCAACGAGCGTTCAAAGAAATATCCAAAGTCGGACGTCCTGCGCGGGTAGGTCACGCACGTTTCGGACAGAAAATCTTCGCCGTATTCGAGCTGAAGGCTACACAAATTATTTTCGTTGAGCATGGGACACGGGTGCGCCTTGAGTAAATATTTTCCCATGCTCTTGTTGTAGACGAACAGCTTAGTGAGTTCGCGCGCCTTTTCGGGCGGCCGGAGCTGCGAATATTTTTCGTAGGTCGCATTGTCGATGTCGACTGTCCAATTTTTTGCGCAACAGTTTTCCAAACACTTCGAGGCGTCACATTTGAAGCGGCTGACGTACTGCGGTTGAAAGTACAAATATTTTTTCTGCATGAGTTCACCTGGAAAATTTTGCCGACCACATTGATTCATTGCCGTCAATCTTCTGACAGCGCAAGGATTTTTTCGCACAAGGCGGCGAAGTCAAGCCCAGCAGCCCGCGCGGCGTCGGGGACAAGCGAAGTCTCGGTCATGCCCGGCACGGAGTTGACTTCGATGACGTAAGGCACATTCTTTTCGGAAAGCATCATATCGACACGCGCCACGCCCGCGCACTTGCAGACTTTGAACGCGGCAACAGCCAACCGTTGGACTTCGGCAGTCAAAGCGTCGGGAAGCGGCGCGGGGACAATGTGCGTCGACATGCCCTTGGTGTATTTGGTCTTGTAGTCGTAGCGGCCTGTCGTTGTGGTTATCTCGATGACGGGCAAAGCCTCGGCGTCGTCCTCGTTGCCGTAAACCGCAACCGTCAGCTCGCGCCCTTTGATGAACTCTTCGACCAAAATTTCATTGCCGAAGATAAACGCGTTGTCAATGGCGGGCTCGATGTCAAGGGAATTTTCGACAATCGTCACGCCGATACTTGAGCCCTGCGCGGACGCCTTAATCACGACGGGCAAGCCGAACGTCCGTTCAATCTCGGCGGCAAGCTCGTCCCGCCTGTCGACTTCGCGATAGACAGCGAAACGCGGCGTAGAAATCTGCGCGGAGTTCAGGAAATGCTTTGTTGCGACCTTGTCCATAGTCAGCGCGGCAGCAAGGACGCCCGAACCCGTGTAAGGGATTTTTAGCATGTCAAGCGTGCCTTGAAGGAGCCCGTCCTCGCCAAATTTGCCGTGCACCGCGTTGAAGACCAAGGAGCAATTTTTTTCGCGAATGTCGGCGGCAAAAGTCTGCGGATTGAGTTCCATAAGCTCGACGTTGTAATTTTTGGACTTGAGCGCGTCGAAAACAGCTTTGCCCGTGCGCCGCGATACTTCAGCCTCGGTGGAGGGGCCGCCGCACACGACGACGATTTTGCGCCGCCGTTCAGCCTTGAGCAAAGCCAAAAGCTCTTCGCCGGTCTTGTAGATATCGCCCGCGCCCATCGTGATGACCAAATCGCCCGCCGACAGTTTGTCCTTAATCGCGGCGGCAATGTCTTCGCGCTTGGGGATATAGCAGACTGCCTGGTTGGTCGCCGCTAAAACTTCGTTCAGAATGGATTCGCCGCTGATGCCCGAAATTTTTTCTTCGCCCGCCGAATAAACGTCGGTCAAGACAAGCATATCGGCTTCGGCGAAGGCGTTGCCGAATTCCTTCAGCAAAAGCTGTGTCCTGGAATATCTGTGCGGCTGGAAGATGCAAACGATTTTGTTCGGCTTAATCTCGCGGGCTGCCTTGAGTGTCGCGGCAATTTCCGTCGGGTGGTGCGCATAGTCGTCGACGACCAAAATATTTCTCAAGCGTCCTTTCGTTTCAAAGCGTCGTTTCGCGCCGTGGAAGTTTCTCAAGCCTTCGACAATCTTATCGAACGTCACGCCCACTTGAAGAGCCGTAGCTATCGTCGCCAAGGCATTCAGGACGTTGTGCCGCCCGTGAATCGCCAACTGCACTCTGCCCAACAAATCTTCGCCGCGCATGACTTCAAAGTTGACGCCCTTGCTTGTCGTGCGGATGTTGTGCGCCGTGAAGTCGGCTTCGCAGTCTATGGCGTAGGAAATGATTTTTCGGTCGATTGTCTTTGCCAAGCCGCGCAGATTGTCGTTGTCATAGCAGAGGACGGCAACGCCGCTTTGGCGGTCGACGTTCTCAATGAAAACCTTAAAAGCTTCGCGAATCTTATCAAGCGTGCCGTAGTGGTCAAGGTGGTCGTCTTCTACGTTGGTGACGACGGCAATGGCGGGCTTTAGCGTGACAAAGGTGCCGTCGCTTTCGTCGGCCTCCGAGACGAGCCAATCGCTTTTGCCGAGAAGTGCGCCCGTGCCCAAGTCGAGTGATTCGCCGCCGATAACGACAGTCGGGTCGACGCCCGCGCTGTGCAGGACGTAACCAATCATTGAAGTGGTCGTGGTCTTGCCGTGCGAGCCCGCTACCGCAATGCCGCGTTTGGCGTTGAGCAGGTAAGCGTTTATGTCGGAGCGGTGAAGTTTCGGGATATTGAAGTCGTTCGCCGCCGTGATTTCGGGATTATCGGGCGGAATGGCTGACGAGCAAACGATAGCGTCAACGGGCTTGCCGGCCGCGTCGAGGATATTTTTCGCCGCATGCCCGACGAAAATCCTTGCGCCCAAGTCGCGAAGCATATCGAGCGTGGCAGAGTCTTTGGCGTCCGAGCCGCTGACTTCAAGCCCGCGAGCGATTAAAATTTTGGCGAGCGCGCTCATGCCGACGCCGCCTATCCCTATGAAGTGAAATTTCTTTAAGTCGTCGAGTTTCAAAGCAGTTTTACCTCCGAAAATAATTTCGGCTAGTTTAACACCGCCCTAACGATTTGCGCAAGCATACTTTTTTCATTTTTAACCCCGTGCCCCGTTGTATTTTCCTACCGCAAGGCTTATAATGTCAAAAAAATTTTTATGGTTAATAGCAAATAAAAGGTGGTGATACAGATTGAAAAGCCTTGTGAAGTCGTAAGGTCGGCGCGGCAAGTCAAAGCGTCGAAGACCGAATGAACAGACAGACTTTTTTGCTGAATATCACGAAAGGACAAACGTTGCCGTATTGTGAGCGCGTCGCAGTCGCTTGCAATGTGTACCCGTCGCAAGCGGGGAATTTACGCCTGCGGAGAGTCTCAGCAAACGTGAGTAGCTTTGGCGAAAACGGGCTCGTCGAAACAGGAACGAACTTAAAAGCTGTCAGCGGTTAGGGAATCAGGGAATTAGTCTAGTCCCTAGCCCCTAGCCCCTAGTCCCTTTTAAAAGTTCTCGGCAACGAAAATTACCATGAAACGTTTGATGTTACTGTTGATGTGCGTCGCGCTTTTATGCGTCGGTTGCGGCGGCGAAAAGCAAACCTTCGTCAACATCGCCACCGGCGGCACAGCAGGCACTTATTATCCCATAGGCGGGGCTATCGCCGACCTTCTTAACAAAAACGGGCTCAACGCCGCTGCGCAGTCAACGGGTGCCTCCGTCGCCAATATCAATATGCTCAAAGACAAACAGGTTGAACTTGCCATCGTCCAAAACGACATAACCTACTACGCCGTCAACGGTCAAGAAATGTTCGAGGAAAAAGTCGCAGGCCTTAGCGCAATCGCCAGCCTTTACCCCGAAACTTGCCAATTCGTCACGCGCCAAGACAGCGGCATTACGTCAATCGAACAGCTTAAAGGCAAACGCGTGGCAGTCGGCGCGGCGGGTTCGGGCGCAGAGGCCAATGCGCGCCAAATCCTTGCGGCTTACGGTCTCACCTACGACGACATTGACGAACAATTCCTTTCCTTCGCCGAAAGTGCCTACGCGCTGAAAGACCAGACGGTCGACGCCGCATTCGTCACTGCGGGCTTCCCGACAGCTGCCGTCCAAGATGTTGCCTCTCAAAACCCCATTACGCTTTTGCACATTGACGACGCGCACATTGCGACGCTCTCCGCGAAATATCCCTTCTACAACAAAATCATCATCCCCGCCAACACCTACGCGGGACAAGCGCAAGACGTTCAATCGGTCTCGGTCATGGCTATCCTCGTTGCCAACGACAAAGTCGACGCCAAAGTCGGCGAACAAATCACCAAAGCGATTTTCGATAACCTCGACAAGTTGCAGGCTGCTCACGCCGCTGCCAAGAACATCAGCAAAGAAAATGCTCGCAAGGGTATCGACTTCCTCAAACTCAACGACGGTGCCGCGAACGTTCTCAAATAAACACCTTTCCTTTTGCTTTGACGCCTTCGGGCGTCTTTTTTATTAAAGAACACGTGGATTGGCAATGCGCCATCGATTGATAATTGATTTTGCCGTCGCGCTGTGGTAGAATTACGGAAAATTTTTTGGCAGGTGAGACGGTTGAATTTTGTGGCAGCATTGAACGAAGTCGCGGCAAAAAATTTGCTCGTGCTTGAAGAGCGAATCAGGCAGGCGATAGCGGATGACCCGTTCATTTACGAAGCCTGCGCGCCGCTTTTCAAGGGCGGCAAAAGATTGCGCCCGATGCTGTTCCTGCTGTGCGCCAATTCCAAAGCCGCCTGCCCGCCCGAAAAGACAATGCCGCTCGCGGTTGCCCTCGAACTGATTCACACGGCAAGCCTCGTTCACGACGACATTATCGACGCCTCAAAGAAACGGCGCGGCGTAGAAACTGCCAACTCAAAATACGGCGCGCAAATCGCGGTTTTGGTCGGCGATTATCTTTTCGCCAAGGCGTTTCAGCTCGTCGCGGACAATGACTACGACGTTCAAGTTCAGCTGATTCTTTCCAAGCTCGTCAAAAATCTTTGCGTCGGCGAAATTATGCAAGACCGCTCGCTCTTTGAAGTGCCCACGCTTGCCGAATACTACATCCGCATAAATCTCAAGACGGCGGTGTTCCTGTCAAGCTGTTGTCGGCTCGGCGCGATTGTTGCCGAAATGGACGCCCGCGAAGTCGAAAACCTCACGGCTTACGGTTCCGGATTGGGATTGGCCTTCCAGATTATCGACGACCTTTTGGACTTCTTCGGCGACGAAAAAATCACCGGCAAGCCTCACGGCGGCGATTTGAAAAGCGGCGTCATAACCTTGCCGATAATTCGCGCCCTTGCCGTAAGTGACGACGCCTCCGCCCTTAGGAAACTCGTAACCGGCGGCAACGTCACGACCGCCGACATCGACGCCGCCATAAAAATCATTCAAGCCACTGACGCGGTTGACTACTGCCGCACGCGGGCCGAGGCGCACATCGATTCGGCGCGGGTTAATCTTCCGCCTGCGCTGAAAACTTCCGTAAGCCTCGCCCTCGAACAGATTGCGGATTTCGTCGTCGACCGCACAAGGTAAAATTTTTTTGGGAGCTGATATTATGAAACACATCAAGACAATCAACAAGCCGAATCTTCAAGCCACGCGCCAAACGGGCGGTTGCGGCGAATGCCAAGCCTCGTGCCAAAGTGCCTGCAAGACCAGTTGCACCGTCGGCAACCAAGTTTGCGAGCGTCAAAAGAAATAATCGTAAACCTTCGACAAACGAAAAGCCCTCCGCTTTTGGAGGGCTGTTTTTTTCTCTGCCGATTTGTGCGTCGAAAAATTTTCATTTGCCGTCGACGATGTTCCAAGCCTGTTCGCGAGTGATTTGCTTGCCCTGATAGGTGTAGACGTTCGCTTCGAGGAATTTGCCGTTGTATTCCATGGTGACGCCGTGTTTCGCGAAGACGCCCGCCACTTTGTCGACGTATTGGTGCCGCAATTTGTCGTCGCTAATCATTTTGATAATGTCGCTGTCGGGGTTGGTAAGGTCGAGATTTCCAAAGCCCGCAATGCCGCGTTTCTGTGCTTCGAACATGTCGGCAGTGAATTTCAACCCACGAGCCGACGTTTACGTTGTCGAGCTGTTCGTCGCTCATGATTTCGTCTTTGAGAATTTCCTTTGCCATCGTTATCCGCCTCCAAAAATCTTTCTGCCTATTATACGCCAACGTTGCGGATTTGTTACAAAAAATTTTCGCGGCCGCTTTAAAAGCGGGCAACGCTGTTGAAGCGCATCACTCCGAAGAACGGCTCCTTAGGGGTTGT
>CAMJMR010000080.1 GCA_946407095.1 uncultured Selenomonadales bacterium
AAACTTTGGCGACTGTCAGCGGCTTAAAGAGTGGACTAAAGGCTACAAACGGCAAGATTAATGGACTTACTCTCAACGGAACGAGAATCACTTTATCGGCTAAAGTTCTCGGTACGTCAAAGGTTACCGTCAGCAAGGGATATACGTTAGAATTGGCGGACGACGTTCCTACCCCCGAACAAGGCGCGGAGACTTGGAGCGTCAGCGGAACTAAGGCTAAATTAATCGTCGGAACCTCGGCGGGCTACACTTGCGACGGCTCAACGATAACTTATGCTAAAGCAAGCACAGGCAAAACTTTGGCGACTGTCAGCGGCTTAAAGAGTGGACTAAAGGCTACAAACGGCAAAATTAATGGACTTACTCTCGACGACAACACTGTAACATTGTCGGCTAAGGTGATTGGAAATAAAGTTTCTGTCAGCGGCAGTTGCGAATTCGATTTCACGGAAAATTGCAGTAAAGTTTCTATAACCGGCAGCAAGGATAACGATTCAATCCAAGTCTTTGGTTCAGCAAATACAATTACGGGTGGTAAGGGCAACGATACCATTACGAGTAGTGGCGATAAAAATCTTTTCATCTACTCTTCGGGTGACGGCAATGACGTGATAGCTGATTTTACGTCGAATGATAAGATTAAAATCGCGAAGGGCACGCCCAAAGTTTCAATTGGAGGCAACGACGTTATTGTTACGGTAGACAAAGGTTCAATCGTGCTCGCGGACGCCGCAGGACAAACTATTATTCTTCTTGATTCGAAAAACAAAATGGATATTTATTCAACAAAGTCGGCTTATTTACTCAGCGATACCAATTACGATACCGATACTCGGCTCGGAACGTTGGCTGACATTAGAGATGCGAATGATCCACTCGGCACAATATCTAATATTAATGAAGTAAGTAATTCATTTGGAACATCTGATATTTTCTCGAACGAAAAAACTTACTTTGCGACCTACAGCGACAAGAAATAAAATTTCGCGTGTTTTTGTCTGTTCCAATATATGGAGCAGATTTTTTTTGCACGAAAATTTTATGGAATTTTTGTAATACACTTTTGACAGTACTAAAATCTTTGGCAACTAAATTCGTCGGCGCGCTTGCAATTTGCTTGAGCGTGAAATAAAATTCAAGCCGTTTGAAAAAATTCGCGCGTTTTAAGGAGTGTTTGACTTGATACTTGAGCGGCTTGAAAAATTGCCGGTCGGCTCGTTCCATTACAAGCTTTTGGTCGTGACGGGGCTCGGTTGGCTCTTCGATTCGATGGACACGGGCTTAATCTCGTTCGTGTTGCCGATTTTGGCGAAGGAGTGGGGCTTAACGCCCGAACAGGTCGGCTGGATTGGCAGCGTCGGCTTAATCGGTATGGCATTGGGCGCAGTCTTGGCGGGGACGGTTGCCGATAAATTCGGACGGAAAAACGTCTTCGCGGCGACGGTGATTCTCTACAGCGTGTCGACGGGACTCTGCGCGGTGGCGTGGAGCTACGAATCGCTGTTGCTGTTCAGATTCTTGGTCGGCTTCGGCTTGGGCGGCGAATTGCCCGTTGCGGCGACGCTTATGAGCGAATACGCGCCCTCGGCACTGCGCGGACGGTTTATCGTCTTGCTGGAGAGTTTTTGGGGCGTCGGCTGGCTCGTGGCGGCTTTAATTTCCTATCTGCTTATCCCGCGCTTCGGCTGGCAAGTGGCGTTCGTAATCGGCGCGTTGCCCGCGCTTTACGTCTTCCTGATTCGCTTGCACATGCCCGAATCGATTCGCTACCTGCTAAGCAAGGGCAAAGTCGAAGAGGCTCGGCAAATCATCTTGACGCTTGAGAAAAAGCTCGGCGTGGCAAGCGCGCCGTTCGATAAAGACTTCATGGAAGAGGCGACGCCGATTTTCAAGCTGAACGTGTTCACCTTGTGGAAGCCGATGTTCCGCGTCCGCACGATTATGTTATGGCTGGCGTGGTTCGGCATAGTCTTCAGCTACTACGGCATATTCATGTGGTTGCCGTCGATTGTATTCTCGCAAGGCTTTGAGGTCGTCAAGACGTTTGAATACGTTTTGATAATGACGCTGGCGCAGTTGCCGGGCTACTTCGCGGCGGCGTGGCTGGTCGACGTTATCGGGCGGCGGTACACGCTGTCGATATTCCTTTTGATGTCGGGCGTGTGCGCGTACTTCTTCGGGAACTCGGCGACGGCAAGCGAACTGCTGATGTGGGGCGCGGCGATGAGTTTCTTCAACCTGGGCGCCTGGGGCGTCATCTACACCTACACGCCCGAACTTTACCCGACGGCGATAAGGGCGTTGGGCAGCGGCTGGGCGGCCGGCTTCGGCAGAATCGGCGGCATGTTGGCTCCCATGTTGGTCGGCGTGCTTTTGACGGGCGGCGCGCACATGGATTCAATCTTCCTGATGTTCGCCTCGGTCTTCGTAGTCATATCGTTTATCGTGTTGAGCTTGGGCATTGAGAGCAAACGCAAATCGCTTGAGGAAATTGACGCCTCGTTCAAAGTCAAGACGACCTAAGGAGCTGTTGATAAATTAACGGACGCGTTGCAGAGGACGTAGCCGCCCATGGATGGGGCAACGTGGACGTTGCATCCAGTAAGCGCACCGCGCCGCCCGCCACTTTGAACGTTGTCGCCGCGCCGAAACGAAATGCTAGCGCATTTCTAGGGTCTGTTGATAAATTAACGGAGGCGTTGCAGAGGATGAGGGCACCCATGGACGGGTGCCCGCCGCGAATTGAAACCGGGATGCGGCTTTCTTTGCTACTTGCTTTCGACACTGAAAGAAAGTTGATTCTAAATACAAAAGTCATTGACTCGTTGAATCAGAGCCGACAAAATTTAATTTATCAACAGCCCCTGGCTTCATAAAAAAATCCCCCGCCACTTCGACGGGGGAAAATTTTTATCCGAAAATCTTTGCCGACACTTCACGAAAGGAGCGCGGTCTTCAAAACTTCGTCCATATTCTCGACGGTCACGAATTCCAACTTTTCGCGCACGCTTTGGGGGATGTCTTCGATATCGGGCGCGTTTTCCTTCGGCAAGATGATTGTATGCATGCCTTCGCGATAAGCCGCCAAAACTTTTTCCTTGAGCCCGCCAATCGGCAAGACGTTTCCGCGCAAGGTAATTTCGCCCGTCATTGCCACATCGGAGCGGACTTTCTTTTTCGTCAAGGCGGAAATCATTGCGGTCGCCATCGTAATGCCTGCGCTGGGTCCGTCCTTGGGCACCGCGCCTTCGGGCACGTGAACGTGAATGTCGTTTTTCTCGTAAAAGTCGTCGTCAAGGTGCATCAAGTCACTGCGGCTGCGAATGTACGTCAAGCCTGCCTGCGCGGACTCTTGCATGACTTCGCCGAGCTTGCCCGTCAAAAGCAGTTTGCCGTTGCCTTTGAGGACGATAGCCTCCGTGGGAAGAATGTCGCCGCCTACTTCCGTCCACGCCATGCCCGTCGATACGCCGATTTGCGGCTGTTTTTCGGCGCGGGTCTGCAAGAACTTTGGACGCCCCAAAAAGTCGCGCAGATTTTTTTTCGTGATATAAACGACGCCCTCGTGCCCTTCGACGATTTTGCGCGCCGCTTTACGACAAGCCCGCCCGATTATCCGTTCCAGTTCGCGGACGCCCGATTCGCGGGTATATTCGGCGATAATCTCTTGCAAGACGCCCTTGGCAAAGACAACGTCGCCTTTTTGGAGCCCGTTCTCTTCCTTTTGCCGTTTGACCAGGTAGCGGCGGGCGATTTCAAATTTTTCGTTTTCGGTGTAGCTAGACAGCGTGATGACTTCCATGCGGTCGCGCAAGGGCTTGGGAATGGTGTTGAGGGTGTTCGCCGTGACAATCCACAGCACTCGCGAAAGGTCGAACGGCGTATCAATGTAGTGGTCGACGAAGGAATTATTCTGCGCGGGGTCAAGCACTTCAAGCAAAGCCGACGACGGGTCGCCCGCCCAGCCGTCCTTGCCGAGTTTGTCGACTTCGTCAAGCAGGAAGACGGGATTGTTCGCGCCCGCCTTCTTTATGCCCTGGATGATTCGTCCGGGCATTGCTCCGACGTAAGTACGTCTGTGCCCGCGAATTTCCGCCTCGTCGCGAATGCCGCCCAAACTTGCCCGAATGAACTTTCTGCCCATGGCCTTCGCCACCGACGACGCCAAAGACGTTTTGCCGACGCCCGGCGGCCCCACCAGGCAAAGAATCGGCGCGGGCTTGTCCTTAGTCAGTGCTTTGACGGCAAGGAAGTCGAGAATGCGCTCCTTGACCTTTTCGAGCCCGTAATGATCCGCGTCAAGGATTTTCGCCGCCTCCGCTATGTCCATTGCGTCTTCGGTTGAAACTTTCCACGGCAAATCGATAAGCCATTCCAGATACGTGCGAATGACGTTGCCCTCCGACGCCATTGACGGCATTCGCTCCAGCCGCTTCAGTTCCTTGTCAGCTATCGTCATTATCTCATCGGGATAATCGCCTTCCGCGAACTTCCTGCGATATTCCGACGCCTCCTCGCCGACGTCTTCCTCTTCGCCCAGCTCCTTGTGTATCGCCTTGAGCTGTTCGCGCAGGTAGTGGTCTTTCTGGATTTTTTCAATCTGGTTGCGAACGCGCTTGCTTATCTGCGACTCCATCTGCAAAACTTCAAGCTCGCGCGCCAATATGACGTAAAGCTTTTCAAGCCGCTCCTCGACGTTCAGGCAACCCAAAATTTCTTGCTTGGCGTCAAGTTTCAAGTTCAAGTGGCTGGCAATCAAATCTGCAAGCCGCCCGAAGTCTTCAAGAATCGTGACTGCCACGAAGGTTTCGGACGGAATTTTTTTGCTTAGCTTGACCCAATCCTCGAACTGGTGCACGACGCCGCGAACCAACGCCTCGGTCTCAAGGGTATCCTCCCAAACGTCCTCGTGAATTTCAACGTCGACTTCAACGTATTTGCCTTCGCCCAAGTCGCGATATTCCTTCATGACGCCGCGCTCCATGCCCTCGACGAGCACGCGAACGTTGCCGTCGGGCAGCTTGATTATCTGGCGAATTTCGGAAATTGTCCCGACTTCGTAAAGGTCTTCCTCTTGCGGCGAATCGTCGTCCGTATCCATTTGCGCAACCAAAAATATTCGCCTGTTCCCGACCATTGCCGCCTCCAATGCATTGACCGAACTGTCGCGCCCAACGTCCAGGTGCATTATCATGTTGGGGAAGACGACAATTCCCCTTAGCGGCACGAGCGGCAATGTAACTTTTTCAGCCATGCGAGTTCCCTCCTTTAAGGGACAAGAGCTGTTAGCTTGCAGCTTGTTCCTATCCGTTTGCTTTGCGCGTCCGTTTCTGACTGACTCTCAACTTCGGCTCTTGATTGAACAGAACATCTTCCTTGGTGACAGTGCAAACCGTATTGCCGCCGACCGAAGGCACCTCAAACATAACGTTGCGCATGATTCGTTCGAGGATTGAGCGCAGCCCGCGAGCACCCGTCTTGCGCTGAATCGCCTCCTTTGCGATAAGTCTCAAGGCTTCGTCCTCAAAGGTGAGCTTCGAGCCGTCCATTTCCATTAGCTTTTGATATTGCTTGACGAGCGCGTTTTTGGGCTTGGTGAGGATGTCGACCAGCGCGTCTTCGTCTAGCGCGTCGAGCGTCACGATAATGGGCAAGCGTCCGACGAATTCGGGAATCAAGCCGCCTTCGAGCAAATCATCGGGCAAAACGTCTTTGAGCGTCCTGCCGACGTCTTTATCGCCCTTTGAAACGACCTCCGCGCCGAATCCGACGGGGCTGCCCTTTATGCGCTTTTCGATGATTTTGTCCAAGTCGTTGAACGCGCCGCCGCAGATGAACAGGATATTTTTCGTGTTGACCGTGATGCTTTCGGGCGGCACTTGACTTTGACCTTGACGCGAGGGCATTTGAACATTGACGCGCGTCCCCTCCAAAATCTTCAGCAGGGCTTGCTGAACGCCTTCGCCCGAAATATCGCGATACATACCGGGCTTGCGCGCGATTTTGTCTACTTCGTCAATGTAAATTATCCCGCGTTCCACTTTGGTTATGTCGCCGTCCGCCGCCCGAATCAGCGCGAGCAAAACGTCTTCGACGTCTTCGCCGACGTAGCCCGCCTCTGTCAAGGAATTGGCGTCGACTATGGCAAGCGGCACCTTCAACATTTCGGCGAGCGTTTGCGCCAAAAGGGTCTTGCCGCAACCCGTGGGGCCAATCATCAGGATATTGGACTTTTGCAGTTGAAGCCCTTCCTTGCCGGCGGGATAGTAGCCGGCGCGCTTGTAGTGATTGTACACGGCAACGGAAAGAGTTTTTTTGGCGTCCTCTTGCCCGACAACGTATTCGTCGAGCTTGGCGCAAATTTCTTTGGGCTTGGGCAAATTTTCCGCTCTGAGAGGGTCTTCTTCTTCGACGTCGCGCTGAAGAATCTCGTTGCAAATTTCTATGCAACCGTCGCAAATGTAGACGCCTTTGCCCGCGATAAGTTTCCTCACGACGTGTTCGGACTTGCCGCAAAAGGAACATTTTAACTCGTCACGATCTTTGCCGAATTTCAACACGCTCCCACCCCCAAAATCAGGGACTAGGGTTTGTCGGTAATTGGATTGGGCGGCTCCGATTCGGCGGTTCAAGGGCTTTAAGTTGGTTAATCTACTTTCTTTGACCGAGCAAAGAAAGTAGCAAAGAAACTCGCCTCGCAGGGGCGGAAACCGACCACCGTCGCAATGCCCGCGTCAACCGAAACCGCTCGTGCCGCTATCGATGCTTCCGGCATCGAAGTCGCGGCGGGCGCGCGTCCATGCGCGCCCTCGTCCTTACCAACAGACCGTAGCTCTTAATTCTTCATTCTTCAATATTTTTCGGCGGGCGGGTGATAACGTCGTCAATCAAGCCGTAAGCCTTGGCGTCCTCGGCCGTCATGAAGTTATCGCGCTCGGTGTCCGCCATAACCTTTTCGCGCGGCTGACCCGTGTGGCGGCAAAGGATATCGTTGCCGACCTCGCGCAGTCTCAAAATTTCACGCGCTTGAATCTGAATGTCGGTTGATTGTCCGCTCGCGCCGCCCAACGGCTGATGAATCATGATTCTGGCAAGCGGCAAGGCAAAACGTTTACCCTTCGCGCCGCTGGTCAAAAGCAGACTGCCCATACTCGCCGCCTGCCCAATGCAAATCGTCGAAACGTCGGGCTTGATGTATTGCATGGTATCGTAAATGGCAAGCCCTGCCGTGACGACGCCGCCGGGGCTGTTAATGTAAAGGTGAATGTCCTTGTCGGGGTCTTCGCTTTCCAGGAAAAGGAGTTGCGCGACGACCGAATTGGCTACGTCGTCGTTAATCGGACCGCCCAAAAAAACGATTCTATCTTTGAGCAAGCGGGAATAAATATCGTAGGCGCGCTCGCCGAAACTTGTCTTTTCGATAACCATCGGCACGTAGTAAGCCATAAATTTCCACCTCGCGAACTTTTAAAAAAGGGCGGGAATTTTTCTTCGCGCCCTTAAAAATTTTCTGTTCTCTATAGTTTATTCGGCAGGAGCCGCGTCCTTCTTAACAGCGGGTTCCTTAATTTCTGCTTTGGGAGCCGCCGCTTTGACTTCAGCAGGTTTGACATCCTCAGCCGCCTTGGCAGGAGCCGCCGCTTTGACTTCAACAGGTTTGACATCTTCAGCAGCCTTGGCAGGAGCCGTTGCTTTGACTTCAACAGGTTTGACATCTTCAGCAGCCTTGGCAGGAGCCGTTGCTT
>CAMJMR010000081.1 GCA_946407095.1 uncultured Selenomonadales bacterium
TTTAAGCTGCACATTTGTCTACCTGACTAGACTTTTTTACACATTTTAAACTACATTCGCTCACTCCTTTCCAATGCGGCAATTTTATCACGGCGGCGGCCGCTTTAAAAGCGGCGGAACAGTTAGCGCGCCGTGCCATTCGACAACTTCAATCACCCGCCGCGCCAAAACACTTGTTCCTTCTTCCTTGTTCCTTAGCCGAATCGGAGCCGCCAAATCCAATTTACCAACAGCCCCCACACGGCGCAGGATTTTTTTGACTTTGCCCGAATTTAAACGGCGTTATGTTTCGGGAGTTCTTTTTCAAACGGAATGGAGTAGTGATGAATGAGCGAAACGATTTTGAACGGCGTCCTTGCCGAATTTGAAAAGTTGGCGGCGATTCCGCGCCCGTCGAAGCACGAGGAACAAGTCAGCAACTACTTGAAGCGATTTTTTGAGACGCGCGGCTTGGCGGTCGTGCAGGACGGTTTAAAAAATATTATCGCCGAAGTTCCCGCGAGCCCCGGCAAAGAAGACGCGCCCTTGACGATTTTGCAAGCGCATATGGATATGGTTTGCGTGGCGGAGGACGGTTACGCCTTCGAGCCGACGAAAGACCCGATTAAGTTGATTCGCGGCGAAAAATTTCTTGAGGCGGAGGGCACGAGCCTCGGCGCGGACGACGGCATTGGCGTGGCGGAAATTCTTTACCTTGTCGACAATCGTCAGAGTTTCAAGCACGGGCGGCTTAGGATAATCTTCACGACCGACGAGGAAAGCGGCATGAGCGGCGCAATGGGGCTTGACCAAAAATTTCTTTCCGACGCCGCTTATCTGATTAATTGCGATTCGGAACGTTTCGGCGAGATAGTGGCGGGCAGCGCGGGCAATGTCCACATGACGCTTTGGCGCGAGCTTCACTACGTGCGCCCCGACACGAAACTTTACACGAACATGCGAATCAAAATCGGCGGACTGCGCGGCGGGCATTCGGGCGAGGAAATTAACGGCGGGCGAATCAACGCGATTAAAGTTGCCGTGAACATCATGCGCCAGATAACCCATCGCGGCAAGATTCGGCTTGCGTCCCTGCGCGGCGGGCGAGCGGTCAACGTCATACCCTCCGAGGCGGAAATGGTCATTGCCACGGATATCGACGCCGAACTTGTCAACGAGATTTGCGCGAAGATTGAGCGGCAGTTGAGGCGCATTTACGCCGCCACCGACCCGAATATAAAAATCGAGGCGCAAGTCGTCAGGCGTCCCGAAAAAGTTTTGCACGCCAAGGATTACGACTTCCTTGCCAATCTTATCACGATGATTCACAGCGGCGTCTACCTTATGGAGCCCGACAATCCCGCGCAGGTTTTGGCTTCGGCGAATTTGGGCGTCGTGAGCATGAACGATGAGCTTGTCGAGCTGAAAATTTTGCCGCGAGCCAATGCCGACGTTTTGGTCGAAGAATTTATCGAGGGCTTTGACCGAGCGGCGAGGCTTTGCACCTTTGAAAGCAAATACTCTGCGCCGCTGCCCGCCTGGACGTTCAAGCCCGAAAGCAAACTTTTAAAGCTTGCCGAGGAGGTTTTCACGGAGCAAAACGGTTACGCGCCCGCCGTCGAGACGGTTCACATGGGTCTGGAGACGAGCTTGTTCATTAAAAAAAATCACGCGCTTGACGTGATTTCAATCGGCACGACGAACGAAAACATTCATTCGCCCAATGAACGCCTGCACTTGGACACGGTCGAGCCGCACGTGAAATTTATCGTCGGGATGCTTGAGCGAATCGCTGAAACAACAGCTTGACCGATAACGTCAGCGCGACCGTCACGACGTAGAAAATCAGCGCGTTCGGAGCCGTCATGATTAAGCCCGCCTTGCCCAAGCCCAACGCCAGATAAGTTATCGCGAACGGGTGCGCCAAGTACACGAAGTAGGAATTTTTGCCCAAAACGCTAAGGAAGTGTTTCAGCGGCGCGGGCAGCTTGCCGAATTGGAACAGCGTAAACAAAAATATCGACGCGGCGAGCGTGTAGAAAATGCCCAGCGGCGACAGCTGATGAGCGGTGTTGACCGCCGCCTCCGCCGAGAAATGTCGGACGTAAATCAGAAAGTAATAATAGCCGAGCAAAGTTGTCAGCGCGACGAAAAACGTTGCGCCGACAATTTTTTTGTGCGCCGCGCACCACGCGAAGAATTTTTGCGAATGAACTGCCAACACGCCGCCCAAGACGAACACGAACACGTAATGCAGGACGAGCCAGTTGAGCCGCCACTTCAAAGCCATACACAGCCACGAATCTTGCGGCAGGGCTCCGACGAATTGAATCAGCGCGACGCTGTAACTTGACCACCAATCGAAGGCGACCTGCGCGGCGAGCAACAGGATTAAGCGGGCGGGCGTCATGCGCTTGACCAAAAAAATCCAGAGCGGCATTAGCAGGTAAAACCAAATCAGAATCACGAGGAAGTACAGATGATACTTCGCCAGCCCAAAAAAATAAATTTCCGCCGCGTAGTCGAAGTCGGGGAAAAGTTGCCAGCCGTGATACCAATTGTCGTGAACGAGGTAGAGCGTCGACCAAAGCAGATACGGCACGAGCACCGCCTTGAATCGCCGCCGCAGAAATTTTCCGTAGCTGAAGGGCGCGTTCAAGTCCATGCGGTAGAAAAGTCCGAAGGCGGACACGAAAAAAAATATCGGCACGCTGAAGCGCGAGACGATTTCAAACAGCGCGACGAGGTGAATATTGGGCGTCGGGTTCAGCAGATATTGCGAGCCCGTGTGAATCGCCACGACGCCGAGCATTGCGACGCCGCGTATGTGTTCTATGGAAGTGAGCCACGGTTTCAAGTCGTTGATTTTCCTTTGAGCGTTTTTGTTTTTTTTTTATAGCAAAAGTCTTGTTTGCCGTCAACGGGCGGCTTATCTGCGCAAAAAAAATCCCGCCGATTGTCGGGATTTTTTTATGTTACGAGGCTAGCAATGCGCAGCGTTGCGTATCGGCGCGGCCATAACCTTTCCTTTGTCGGACGGCACGGCGCGCTATCTGGATGCAACGTCACGTTGCTTATTTGTACTGGAACTCGCCGAGAGCCCAAACCCTGCCGCTGACTCTCTGCAAGGGCTTGTCGCCGGAAATTTCGAGCACGGGCGCGATGTCCTCTTCGGGATAGATGAGCATGCTGCAAGCTTCTTCGCCGTCCTGCAGGAACAGTTCAATGACGGACTTGTCGACGAACATGCGGAATTGCAGGTCGAGATTCGTAAAGAGCTTAAATTTGCGGAAACCGATGTTGACGTCGGTGTTCTTGCCGTCGTTGAACGGACGAATGCCTTTGCCGCCGAGCTTCATGCCGTTGCGGTCGAGCGTTATGATTTGAGTGTCGCGGTCGTATTTCATGACGAATTGTTCCGCGCCCCATTTCAAGACGATTTCAGCCTTGCGCGCCGCGCCGAACGTGATTGTGATGTCGGATTCGGAGCCGTCGGGCAGGTTAATCGGAACTTTTTGCCCGTTGGAAACGTCGACGTCGGTGCGTTCCTTGCGCAGAGCCTTCATTTCTTCGACGGGCTGACTGCGGACTTTGCCCTGGTGAATCGTGAGTTCGCGCGGCATTGTCAAGGAATAAAGCCAGCCGTCTTTTGCGGATTCAACCGTGTCGGTGAGGTCGGGCATACCAACCCAGCCAATCATGATGTGGCGAGCTTCATTGGCGAAAACTTGCGGGGAATAGAAATCAAAGCCCTTGTCGAGTTCGTGGAATTTGCCGTGAATCATATCGAGGCTGTCGACGGAGAAATGCCCGATGAAGTAGCCGGCGAGGCAGTGATTCTGATATTTCAATTCTTCGTGGTGAACGCCTTGCGGGCAGACGATAAGCACGTCCATATCCTCAAACTGCAGGAGGTTGGGGCATTCCCACATGTATCCGAAATCGTAATAATCGGTCTTGACTTCGCCGAGGAGTTCCCAGCCGCCTTCGGGTTTTTCCTTGTAGATAAGGACTGCGCCGTTGGTCGGGCGCGAGCTTTTGGCGGGGTCGCTCATGCGCTGTGCGGCCATTGCGAAGTAGCGGACGCCGTTGCGATAGAAGAAGTTCGGATCTCTGAAGTGCGCCGTGTAGCCTTCGGGGTTGCCGTAAAGTTGAATTTCGTCCAAGCGAATGGAGCCGTCTTCCTGCATGGTGCCGAAGCGTTGCGCAACCGTGCGGACGTAATTTTCGTCGCGGGCGTTGCAGGTGTAGAACACGCGGAGCTTGCCGTCTTCGGCGAAGCCGCAACCTGAGTGGCAGCCGTCCTTGTCGTATTCGTCGCGCGGCCAAAGCGAAAGTTCGGGCATGGTGTAGTTGATGAAGTCTTTCGTCGAGGTGTGCATCCACGATTTATTTTTGTGCCACTGCTGATTTTCGGGAACGGGGTTCCATTGGCAGAAGATGTGATAGACGCCGTCGACACAGCACAAGCCGTTGGGGTCGCTTATCAGCGAGTGAGGCGCGTCGATGTGGAATTTGTTGTGCCAGCGGCTTTTGTAGGGGATTTCGCCGCGAACGCGTTCGTCGACAGCCTGCTTGTTGAACTTTGCCTTGATAGCCTCCAAGGTTTCGCCGGATTTTTTCGCCATAAAAATTCCTCCTCAATTTTTAATCAAAGAAATTATAACCGTAATGACAATCGCGCCGATAGCTCCCATTGCCGTTATCGACAAATTGCGGACGTGATTGCCAATGTTGTCAATTTTGGCGTCCATAGCGTCCATTTTCGCGTAGAAATTTTTTTGCATGTCCTTCATGTCGGCATCGTGCTTTGCTTGAGCGGCGTCCTGTCTTTGTCGAAGTTCCATGATTTCCGCCGCCCGTTGATTGTCGCGGTCGCGCATTTCGTTTTTGAAGTCGCGCATTTCTTGCATGAAGATGTTAAATTTTGCGTCCTGCAAAGCCAAGTTGGTTTGAAGTTCAGCGTTGATTTTTTCTTGTTCAGTCATAATTACCGCCTCCCAAATTTATTTAAAATAAGCCGCGCCCGTCGATAACTTTATAAGCCAAACGAGCGCGGCTGATTTTTTTCAAATCAAGAGGTGATTATGAATTGGACATTATTCGTCGTGTTTAAAGAGCACGTAAGTCAACGCGAAACCGACTGCGAAGGCGATTATGTTGACGATGATGTATTGGACAATCTGACCGTTCATGTAGAGGAGCATGCCGGGCAGAACCGTAATGCCCATGCCTGTGCCGGCGAGTCCGAGGAAGCTGGAGACTGCACCGCCTGCCGCGCCGCCGACGCAACCGAACATGAAGGGTTTCATAAGACGGAGGTTGATACCGAAGATAGCGGGCTCTGTGATGCCCAAGAACGCGGGAACCGTCGAGGAAATGTACAGAGCGCGTTTACGCGGGTCTTGAGTCTTGAGCGAAACTGCCAACGCCGCACCGCCTTGCGCAATCGTCGCGCAGGTGATAATCGCGTTGAACGGGTCGGAGCCTTGCGTCGACAGCAGATAAATTTCCAATGCGCTGAAGACGTGGTGGACACCGAAGATAACGATAACCTGTTGCAAGCCGCCGATAATCAAGCCGCCGACGACCGGGATTGTCAAGAAGCTTTGCACCGCGCCGAAGACCAAGCTTTCCAGGCCGTGCATGATAGGACCGACTACCAAGAAGCCGAGAGCCATGGAGACCGTCAGCGTGAGGAACGGGGTAACAATCAAGTCAATCATGTCAGGGATAAAGGTTTTCAAGAATTGCTGGAATTTAGCTGCGAAGATACCGAGAACAAGTGCAGGAAGAACCGAGCCTTGATAGCCGACGAGCGGAATCGTCACGAAGCCCAAATCGAGCGGGATAGGAGTTTTTCCTGCGTATTCGGGCAGGGCGGATGCCTCAACCCATGTGAGACCTTTTTCTGCAATTTCGGCCGCCGCGCCGCCGACGACGTACGCGTTAGGCAAGCCGGGGAAGACGAGCATCAAACCTAAGACGATACCGATAACTGCTGTGCCGCCGAACTTGTTCATAGTCGACCAGCAAACCAATGCGGGCAAGAATGCAAATGCCGTATCAGTCAAAACTTGCGTCATCAAAAGGAAGTTGGGATCCCATTCGCTGCCCATTGAGAGTATTGCGCCGCGGCAGCCCATGAAAAGACCTGTTGCAACGAGGACGGGGATAATCGGAACGAAGACGTCGCCCAAGGTACGCGAAATCTTCTGCATAAGGCTCATTTCGGCGTAAGCAGCCTCTTTGCCACCGCCGCCCGCCAACGAAGGTTTGAGCTTGATAAATTCCTCCGTGACTTTGTCGACGAAGCCCGTGCCGCAGATAATCTGATACTGTTGCGCGGCGAAGAATTGACCTTTTACGCCTTCGATGTTTTCAATCTTTTTCTCTTGGATTTTGGTTTTGTCGTTGACGATAAGGCGCAGACGCGTGGCGCAGTGCTCTGCCGTGCGGACGTTGTCGGGGCCGCCGACGTAGTGCATAATCGACTTCGCAACGCGTTCCGCATCGGGCAATCCCGCAAACTGCTTAATGACGTCGTCATCGTCAACGGGGCCGGCAGCTGCTGCCTCTTCGGCGGGTGCCGCTGCCGTGACGGATTGCCCGTCGAGTTCAACGGTGATGTCGCCGAAGTCCGCGTGGTTGGTTACGACAACCGGCGTCGTGGTTTCGTAACCTGCTTTTTTGATAGCGGCGGGGTCGAATTCAAGCAGGAGCTGACCGCGTTTGATTTTGTCGCCCGCCTCCGCCTTGGGGCTGAAGCCCTCGCCGTTCATTTTGACGGTATCCATGCCGACGTGAATCAGCAATTCGATACCGTCATCCGATTTGAGACCGATGGCGTGTCCTGTCGGGAAGAAAACGGTTATCTCGCCGTCGAAAGGCGAAAAAACTTTTCCCTTAGGATCTTGCACGGCTACGCCGCGTCCCATTGCGCCGCTCGCGAAAACGGGGTCGTTGATTGAGTTCAGCGGAACCAACTTGCCGTTCAGCGGGCTGCTTATTCGGATGTCCTTTGCCATAAAAACCACACCCTCCTATTTTTAAAACCCATAAAAAAATTTAGTGTGAAACTGCCAAGATTATACTTTCAGAAAGTTTTGGCGTCAATGTTAATGAAAAATTTTTTGCAGGGGAGGTTGTGGTAAATTAAGTTGTCGGCTCCGATTCGGTGCCCGCTTTAAAAGCGGGGGAACAGTAAGAATCAGTGTTCATAAACGTTTAAGCAAAGTGTGAATATGAGAAATCTTAATCAAGGTCTCGGCAGAAGCAACCGTCAGCTCGTAGTCTTTGCTAAGTCGCCGAGAGTGATTAAGCCAAGAAAAAGTCCGCTCCACTATCCACCGTTTTGGCAATACTTGCCAGCCGTGCGGCTTTAACTTCTTACTTATCTCTACTCTCAAACCAAAATATTTGTGAGCTTCGTAAACGAAAGTCCCACGATAGCCGCCGTCTCCGCATATCTTTTTCAACGTCGGATAGGCGAAAGTCGCCAAACCCGCTACCCAATATCCCATTTTTGTGTCGTGCTGATTCGCTTTGTGAATCACGACCGATAAAAGGCAACCCATATCGTCGGTGACGATC
>CAMJMR010000082.1 GCA_946407095.1 uncultured Selenomonadales bacterium
TCAAAGATTTGCTTATGTTTTTTTCTGTACTCGACTTTACCAACAACCCCTAGAAATGCGCATGCATTTCGTTCCGGCGCGGCGATAACCTTTGAATGTCGAGCGGTACGGCGCGCTATCCGGATGCAACGTCACGTTGCCCGCTTTGGGCAGCCGCGATTATCAGCCGTGGAAAAAACTTGTCCCTAGTCCCTAGTCCCTTGTCCCTACTTTTCATTGAGCCCCCGCGAGTTGTCGAGCATGTAAAGAATGGCATTGACGGCGGCGACCGCGATTGAACTGCCGCCCTTGGTTCCTTCGACCGTGATGTAGGGAATGGCGTCCTGCGCGGCGAGTTGAGCCTTTGACTCCGCCGCACCGACGAAGCCGACGGGCACGCCGATTATCACGGCGGGACGAATGTTTTCTTCGCGAGCGAGCCGCAACACTTCAAACAGGGCAGTGGGCGCATTGCCGACAGCAACGATTTCGCCGTCGAGCCGCTTGCCGAAAATTCTCATCGCCGCCATCGAACGCGTTATCCCTTCGCGCTTGGCGAATTCGCGCACGTCTACGTCCGACACCTTGCAAAAAATTTCGCCGCCGAATTTCGTGAACGTCCGAATGCTTATCCCGCGCCTGACCATTTCGACATCGGTGAAGATGTTCGCGCCGCGCAGGAGAGCCGCCTTCGCCGCCGAGACGGCTTGCGGGTGAATTTTGATTATCGGCGCGTATTCGACATCGCCCGACGCGTGAATGATTCGCGAGTAAATTTTTTTCTCATCGTCCGTGAGATTGAGCCCTGCCAAATTCGGCGCGATTATTTCCATGCTGCGTTCTTCGATTGCCACGGGATTCGTCATGAACATAGACGTTGCCTCCTCCGAAAATTTTTTTCAGTCTAGCAAAGCCGCTTGCCGCCGTCAACGCCGCCGACTATAATCTGCGCGAGGAGGTCTTATCATGAAGAGAGAGATTAACGCGTTCGATTACGCCGCCGAAGTCTTTAAGGCATTGCCGAAGGGCATTTTGCTGACGAGCGAGGCTGAAGATTGCGTCAACGCCATGACGATTGGCTGGGGCACGATAGGCATTGAGTGGGGCGTCCCGATTTTCACTGCCTACGTCCGCACGAGCCGTTTCACTTACGAGCTTATGGAGCGCACGGGCGAATTCACGATTTGCGCACCGTTGGGCGAGTTGTCCAAGACAGCGGCTAAGGCTATCGGTCTTTGCGGCAGCAAGTCGGGGCGCGATATGGACAAGCTTGCCAAGGCGGGCGTTCACCCCGTCGAGGCCGATATCGTCCGTCCACCCGCGATTAAGGAATTGCCGTTGACTTTTGAATGCCGCGTCGTCTTCAGCCAAGAGCAACCGATTAAAGCCATCAGTAGCCGTTTTAAAAATTTCTACGTCCCGAACACCGCGCATTCCGAGCCGCACGTCGCCTACTACGGAGAAATTCTCAAAGCTTACATCATCGAAGATTGACAGAGCATAGCAATTGCACGAAATAATGAGGTGACTCAAATGAGTTATAAGCTTTGGGATTTTTTCAAGGAAGTGCAGACGCGTTATGAACTGGTGGACTTGACGCACCTTCTCGACAACGACAGCCCGTATTGGTCGGGCATCCCCGAAGGCTCCGTCGAACTGGGCAAAGTCTGTTTCGATTGGGGCAACCCCATGCTCGAATGCCTGGTTCAAACGTTCAAGTTCCCGGGGCAATTCGGCACGCATATCGACTTCCCCGGCCACTTCGTCAAGGACGCTCCGCTTAGCGACTCTTACGACGTGAAGAGCATGATTTATCCGCTGTGCGTCGTCGATATCAGCGCGAAGGTTGCAAACGACGTGCACTACGCGGCGACGGCCGACGACAATCAAAGCTTACGAAAAAATTTACGGCGAAATCCCTGACGGCGCGTTCGTTGCGCTCCACAGCGGCTGGGCTAAGCATTGGCCTGACGCGAACGCCATAAACGGCATAGCTGACGACGGCTCCGAAAATTTCCCCGGCTGGTCGCTCGACGCGCTGAAATACATTTACGAGACGCGAAATGTCGCCGCCAACGGTCACGATACGCTGGACACCGACGCATCGGCTGAGGCGGCTAAGGCGGGCGATTTGGCTTGCGAACGTTATCTGATGTCGAAGGGCAAGCTTCAAGTCGAAGTAATGACGAATCTTGACAAGGTGGCTCCTGCAGGTGCATTGCTGTTCGCGGCTTGGCCGAATATCAAGGACGCGACGGGCTTGCCTGTGCGGCTGTTGGCGATAACTCCGAAATAAGGCTTCGGGGTTGCCGGTAAGTTGGCGGCATTTCAGTAGCTTTAAGTTGGTTTAACTACTTTCTTTGACCGAGCAAAGAAAGTAGCAAAGAAACTCGCCGCTGCGCGCGGGGCGGATACCAATCGTGGACGAAACGCCCGCGCAACCCGAAACCGCTCGTGCCGCTATCGATGCTTCCGGCATCGAAGTCGCGGCGGGCGCGCGTCCATGCGCGCCCTCATCCTTTGCAACTCACTCCTTACCGACGCGTTCTAGCCCCATCGGGGACAAGAATTTTCTGCTTGTCCCTTTTTTTGTTGCGTGATAGAATTCTGCCAAAATTTTTAGAAGGTGTTGCCTTGGACAATAACGCGAAACCTAAACGAAGCATTTGGCCGATAATCTTCCTGGTGCTGTGCTTTATCGGCGCGGCGGCGGCGGGCGCAATGTTGGCGTCTTCAAGTCTGTTCAACCCGAAAGACCCGATACGTAAAATCGTCGGGCAAGACAGCGAAGTTGAATTGATAAAAGCCCGCGACAAGTCAATCGTCCTGATTATGGGCGTCGACAAGCGCGAAGACGACGTGGGACGCTCCGACACCCTCATGATTGCGACGATAGACCCGCGCCTCGACCAGGCAACGCTCCTTTCCATTCCCCGCGACACTCGCGTAAAGATTCGCGGGCGCGGCTACGACAAGATAAATGCGGCGTTCGCTTACGGCGGCGTCCGCTTGACCGAATCGACCGTTGAAAATTTCCTCGGCATAGACATCGACCATTACATCATGATTGACACAAGCAGCTTCGTGAAAATCATCGACGCGATTGGCGGCATCGATATCGACGTGGAAAAGCGCATGTACTACGAAGACCCCTGGGACGACGACGGCGGGCTCGTGATTGACCTTTACCCCGGCGAACAGCACATGGACGGCAAAACCGCCGTCACTTACGTGCGCTACCGCGACTCGGAAGGCGATATCGGGCGCGTCAAACGACAACAGGCTTTCATGGCGGCGTGCATGAATAAAGTCACTTCGCCCGAAATTATTCCGCGTATTCCCAAAATCGCCAGAGAAGTCATCGACGCCGTCGAAACCGATATGTCCCTGCGTCAACTCCTCGAATTGGCGGGCGCGCTAAAGGCCGCGCAACAGAACGGGCTCGAAACGGACATGGTGCCCGGCTACCCGCTTTACATTGACGAGATAAGCTACTGGATACCCGACGTCGAACTGATGAGAATTTCGGTTGCCGACGCCTTGGGCATTGCCGTCGACCCGTACCTGCGTGAACGCTTTGAGCGCGACGCTCGCGAATACAACGAATCAATCCCCTCCGGCGCAAGGGACGTGCCCGCTGACGACGACACCATAGGCAAGCCTGTCCGTGAAAGCCGCGAACGTCGACGCACCCTCGAAGACCGCACGACCACTCGCCGCACCTACGAAGACCGCGAATCTTCAAGCAACCGCTCCGCTTACGACGACCGAACACCCTCAACCGACCGCCGCACCTTTGAAGACAATCGCACGCCTTCAACGGACAGACGCACCCTTGAAGACGACCGCACGCCTTCAACCGACCGCCGCACCCTTGAAGACGACCGCACGCCTTCGACCGACGGCTTGACACGCATTGAAGATAATCGCGCGCCTGCGACCGACAGCCGCACCCTTGACGACGACCGCACGACTCCACGCGACAGCTTGACGCGCATTGACGACGCCGAGACTCCTTTGACGCCGCGCAGGACTTACGAAGAGCCGAAAATTGAGCGGCGCGAGGTGCCCGACGTCGGCGCCACTTTGGACGAGCCGAGCCGCTACGACGCACCGAAAACGAGGTATTGACATGATTAATTTGACTGACGATTTGTTTTTGGGCGACGGCAATCACAAGATTGTTTACGCTCACCCGACCGATAAGGCTTTGTGCGTGAAGCTGTTGCGCACGCCCGACGACCCCGACTTCGCCAAGGAAATGCGCTATCGCAAGGCTTTGGGCAGCCGCGCAGACTCCATGACGCTCTTGACGAAATATTTCGGCGAGGCGGACACGTCGAAGGGCAAAGGCTATCTTTTCGAGCGCGTGACCGACTTCGACGGAAAAAACTCCACGACCATGCTGAAAATCTTGAACGACACGCTTGCCGACCGAAAACTTTTGCCCGCGACCGAAGAGATGTTGCTTGACTTCAAACGCGTGTACTTCGGCGAAAAATTTTTGTTGGCGGGCGTCGACCCCGATAACTACCTTGTGCAACGAACTTCGCCGACCGAACGCCGCGTCCGCATAATCGACAACATCGGCATTGCAAGTTTCATTCCGCTGCCGTACTACTTCGACTACTTCGCAATGAAGCGCGTAAAAAAATATTGGGCGCGATTTATCGACTTGATGCGCTCCGACTACGGCGCAATGTTCTCCGAAGATTTTTTGGGAAAGTTGGCTGATGTATGAATCGAACGACGCGAACGGTTATAAAAATATTTTTAATCGCGGCGGGAACCGCAGCGTGCTTGGCGGCGGCTTACTACGCGGGCTCCAACGCGACGGGTCACGCATTGGCGACGGCGTCCGACAACATGAACTATTCGCGCTGGCTGGAAAAATATTTTGTGCTGACGCGGGCGACGGGCTTGGCTAACGGGCTTTGCGCGTTGAGTTGGTTTTTGGCAGCGCGCTTTTTGTTTGAAGTCGACGAGGCGGCGGGCGCGGGCAAGCGAATTTTTTGGGCGGCATTGCTGTTCGTGTCCTTGGCGATAAGTTTGGGCGTCCCGCACTTCTACGCGCCGATTTTGGGCATCAAGCTCAACGGGATAATCTTCGGGCTGTTCGCGGCAATCTTCACGGGCTTGGGCTATTGGTTGCTGACGATTTTCACGACGCCGCTCGCCTTCAAGTACACGCCGCTCGGCGCACAGCTTTTCGGAGGACGCATATGAGTTACTACTTCGTATCAATCGGCGGCACCGGCGCGAAGGTCATGGAAAGTCTGACGCACCTTTGCGTGGCGGGCTTGTTGCCCGAAAAGGAGCGGCTTTACATAGCGGCCATAGACCCCGATGTCGGCAACGGCAACTTGGAGCGCACCGCGACTGCCTTGAATAATTTCGCCGTCTTCCAAAATTTTTTCGTCGGCAATGACACGACGCTTTTCAAGAATAAAATTTCGATTGTGCGCCCGTTCCCGTGGAATCCTACGGGTCACGACAAGACGCTCGACGATTTGATTGAATTTCATCATCACAGCGGCACGCCCGTCGGCAAGCTCTACGAAGTCCTTTACACAAAAAAAGAGCGCGACACGACGCTCAACGAAGGTTTTCGCGGACATCCGTCAATCGGCTCGGCTGTCTTGGCTAAAAAATTCGACGACGACGCCGACCGCACGACTTTGACCGCGCAGATTGAAAAGACAATCGGCGAAGGCGATGCGGTGAAAATTTTCTTGGCTGGCTCGGTTTTCGGCGGGACGGGCGCGGCGGGCTTGCCGACCGTGGCGCGGCTGTTGAGGAATAACCTTGCCGACTACTCGGACAGAATTTCAATCGGCGGCGTGCTGATTCTGCCGTACTTCAGCTTCACGCCAACCGAACACTTCGACGAACTCTTTGCCCGCAGCGAAAATTTTCTGCCGAACACCAAGGCGGCCTTGAAATACTACGCGGAGAAAGAAAATCTTTTCAACGCGACGTACTTTGTCGGCGATTCGGTTTTGACGCCCGTCGGCGAATTTTCGGTAGGCTCTGCCAATCAGCGCAACGAGGCTCACGTCGTCGAACTTTACGCGGCATTGGCGGCGATTGACTTCTTTGCCCGCCCGTTGAAGGCGCCGAAGATTTTCAAGTACATTTGCCGCCACGAACGCGATAAATTTTCTTGGAGCGACATTCCCGCGTCGAGTGAACGCTTCGTCCAATTCGCGCGGTTCATCTTCGCCTACGTCCATCTGATTAAGCCCGTGCTGAACGATTTGATTTCGGGCAGCGCGAAGGCTTACAAATACCCGTGGTTCGTTGATTTCCTTGACGACGTGGACTTGAATGCGCCCGACGTCGTGAACTTCAACTTTTACGCGGAGGCGTTCGCGGCGTGGCTCAAGCAGCTTGAAACGCTCAACGGTCGCGAAGTCTTCTTGATAAACCCGTCGATGTTCGAGGCGAATCCTGCGCGGCTGGTCGACAAGAAACTTTTCGCGGCACTTGACGGTAACAAGTCAAAGCTGACGATTCACGAGGTCTGGTATCGTTTGACGGAGCCTTTCAAGTTCGATTCGACGATTGCGGGCTTCGGAAAGTTTTTGCGGCGATTGTACGACGTTTGCGCTTAGTCAACGACTCAAGGCGCGGCGAAAATTTTAAAGCTCACTGACGACGACACGAACTTGCCGCCCGTACCTTCGACGGAAATTCTTTCAAGGCTCGTCAAGCGTCCGCCGTCCAGTGTCTCGCGAATGAAATTCAGTAACGAAACATAATCGGCCTCCAGCGTGACGTTGACGACTTGCGATTGAATTTTGTCGGCGATATTTTCTTCGCCCGCCTGCACAGAAATTATTCGCGCTTGTGAACTTTCCGCCGCCCGATAAAGCCCGTCAATGAATTCGTCTTGCGCAAGTGTCGGCGGCAAAAAATTTCGCGCCTCGTCGAGCTGAAGTGCTTTAGTTTCCGCCAATGCCGCCAAATCTCCGTGACGCGCTTTCATTTCCGCGATTTCCCGTTCGACTTCGCGAAGACGCCGCGTTTCAAGCTCCATGTTCACGATTTCCCGTTGCGTCGTCTCGTAGAAAAATTGATACCAACAGACGAACAGCACCGCGCATATCGCAAGCGTCGCCGGCAGAAAAATTTTGTCGCGCATGATTCAAATCCTCCAAACGTTTCCGTTGCGTCCTCGGCATTTTATAACGGCGATTTTGCGAAAACAACTTCAGCCGCAAAAAAAAACTCCTGCCGCTTCGACGGGAGCCGCTGATTCCTCAGCAAGAAATGTATGAGCAATGCCTCTCCGCAATGGAGAAAAACTTTTCGGCCAAGCGTGACGCTTGATCCAGCAGACGCGCTCAAACGTTGCGGCAAAGGAAGTTATTCGCCCGCGCTTATACGCAACGCTAGCGCATTGCTAGCTTCACTGAATCTAAGCAAAAGAAAAACGCCCAAATCGCGGGCGCAGGACAAAAATCATTACGCATTGCGCATTAACGCATTACGCATTGAATTTAATCCCCTTCCTGTCGCTCGCAGGTCAAACGGTGATTGTCAATCGAGCAGTTCTCCCG
>CAMJMR010000083.1 GCA_946407095.1 uncultured Selenomonadales bacterium
TTTGTTTTACTTGCTTCTGTCGTTATTCACTTTTAATTTACCAACAACCCCTAGCCCAATAATTTTACAAGGTGATTGATTCAACATGAAAAACAACTTTCCACGGCTGATAATCGCGGCAACGCAGAGCGGCTCGGGCAAGACGACGATAACGACGGGACTGCTCGGCGCGCTGAAAAATCGCGGGCTCGACGTGCAACCTTACAAGGTCGGTCCCGATTACATAGACACGGGCTGGCATACGCTGGCTTGCGGCAAGCCGTCACACAATCTCGACAGCTGGCTCGTCGGCAAAGACAGGCTCAAAGAAATTTTCGTCGACACCTCGCGCGGCGCGGACTTGTCGGTTATCGAAGGCGTCATGGGGCTTTACGACGGCGGTCGCGGCGGCATTAGTTCGACGGCCGAAATTTCAAAGCTCCTCGACGCGCCCGTTGTTCTGGTTATCGACGCAAAGAGTATGGGCACTTCCGCCGCCGCCGTTGCCTTGGGCTTTCGCGAATTCGATAAGACTATCAATCTCGCGGGCGTGATTCTCAATCGGCTCGGCTCCGACTCACACGGGAAAATGATTGTCGACGCCCTCGACGCGTTGGGCATAAAATGTTTCGGCGCGATTAGGCGCAATGACGAATTCCGTTTGCCCGAACGCCACCTCGGTCTCGTGCCGACAACGGAAAATCATGCGGTCGAAGTGCTGAACAAAATCTGCGCGGCGGTTGAGGCTCAAGTGGACGTCGACGGGCTGATTAACCTTGCTCGAAATGCCGCGCCCCTCCAAAGCTCTTGTCCCGTGTACGTTGTCCCTTGTCCCTTGGCAACAATCGGCGTGGCTCGCGATGAGGCGTTCAGCTTCTATTACGACGCAAGCTTGAAGGAACTCGAACGGCTCGGCGCGCAAATCGTCTACTTCAGCCCGCTCAACGATAAAACTTTGCCGAAGGTCGACGGCTTGATAATCGGCGGCGGCTTCCCCGAAATGTTCGCGGCTCGGCTTGAACAAAACAAAAGCCTCCGCGCAAAGATTCACGACGCGGCGGAGGCGGGCTTGCCGATTTTGGCGGAATGCGGCGGCTTCATGTACTTGATGCGCGAACTGGTTGACTTCGACGGGCGGCACTTTGAAATGTGCGGCGCACTTGACGGCGTGGCGGCGATGACCAATAAGCTTCAAACGGTCGGCTACGTCGCGGCGGAACTTTTACGCGATTGCGCGATTGGCAAGGCGGGCGATGTGATTCGCGCTCACGAATTCCATTTTTCCACCGCGCAGACTTTGGGCGATAAAATTTTCAAATGCAGGCGGCTAAGGACGGGCAAGGAATATTTCGCGGGCTCGGCTCGGAAAAATCTTGTCGCGTCGTATTTGCATATCCACTTCGCGGGCTGTCCCGCCGTCGCCAAAAATTTCGTCGACGCCTGCAGCCGCTTTTAAAGCGGTCGTCACTCTTCGGAGCGGCGTTTTTTTTATGGCAAAAGGATTTTCGCCCCGTGCGTCAAAATTTACAGCAAAGCGTATCAAAAGGAGGTCATTGACATGAAAGTTCTGCTTATCAACGGCTCGCCGCGCGCCAAGGGCAACACGTTCACCGCGCTCAACGAAATGATTAAAACTTTCGAGGCGGAGGGCGTAGAGACCGAACTGATTCAAATCGGGAACAAAGTCATTCGCGGCTGTATCTGTTGCGTGAACTGCTTCCGGCTCGGTCGTTGCGTCTTCGACGACATTGTCAACGAAGTTGCGCCCAAGTTCATTGCGGCTGACGGTTTCGTCGTGGGTGCGCCCGTTTACTACGGCTCACCCAACGGCACGGTAATTTCGTTCCTGGACAGGCTTTTCTACAGCACGTTTTCCCAAAACAAGCTCGGCAAAGTCGGCGCGGGCGTCGTCGTTTGCAGACGCGGCGGAGCGACGGCGGCTTTCGACGTGCTCAACAAATATTTCTTGATGACAAGCATGACGGTCGCCGGCAGCCAATATTGGAACATGGCTTACGGCATGAAGCCCGGCGAAGCTAATCAAGACACCGAAGGCTTGCAAACGATGCGCACGCTTGCCCGCAACATGACGTTCCTCATGAAGTCTATCGCGCTCGGCAAAGAGAAATACGGCTTGCCCGAACGCGAAGAGCTGACGTTGACGCATTTCATCAGATGAAAGTTTATCGACCGACTTACTTCGCGCAGTTCAAATGTGACGGCAAAGCTTGCGGCTCGCGGTGTTGCAGGGATTGGCGCATTGTGCTTGACGACGACACGCGGGGAAAATATTTGCGCTTGCCCGCCGACGACCGCGAAGAAATTTTTCGTCACGTCGATGAGTCCGCGCAGGTTTTCAAGTTGCAACGTTCGGGCGCGTGTCCGTTCCTCGGCGAAGATTTTTTGTGCCGACTTCAACTCAAACACGGCGAAGAATTTTTAACGGCGATCTGCCAAAGTTTCCCGCGCGTGACGTACAAGCTCGGCGCGGAAATTTTTTTGCAAGCAATGACGCTGACTTGTCCCGTGGCGGCGGTGCTGATTCTCCTGCGCGAAGAGCCGATAACCTTTGAAGTCGTCGACAAGCTGACGGCGCGGCAAGTGTTCGACTTCACGGCGCGAATCCCGTCGGCGGAAAAATTTTTGTCGCGGCAACGGGCGGCGATAGAAATTCTTCAGCGGCGCGAGCTGTCGATAAATCGGCGGCTTGAGGAATTGTGCGCGTTCTTCGGCGAAAAATGTTCGGTGCCCGTCGACTTCGACGAAGAAAATCACGCGGCGGCTCTGACGGAAATTTTCGGCGAGATGTACGACGCCTCCTTGACCGTCGCCAAAAGCTGCCAACTTGCCGAGGCTTACCTTGCCGCCCGAAAAAATATTTTGGCGCAACTGCGCAGCAACTTCCCTGACGTGTTGGAAAATTATCTTGTCAACGAATTCGTCATGCGGTGCTGTCCTTGCGCCTTCAAAGGGGACGAGGCTTTTAACATTCGCGCCTTCGTGACGACTTGGCGGGCTGTCGAGTTCGCGGCGGTCTTGACGGCGATATCGAAAGGGCGGCTTGCCGTCGAAGATTTGTTGGAATTGCTTTGCGTCCTGAGCGATAAGCTTGACCACAGTCGCGGCGGCATGACGGCGATTAAAAATTTCGCCGAGCTGCACGACGCCGAAGTTTTTTACTCAATGATGATTGACCGAGGTGATTGACTTGAAAGAAATTCTTGAACTGTTGGAACACAACGCGCGCCTGACGACGGGCGAGCTTGCTTCCATGTTGCAGAAGTCCGAATACGAAATCGAAAAGGAAATAGCCGTGCTTGAAAAGGAAAAAATCATCCTGTCCTACGGCGCGCTGATTAATTGGGAAAAATTCGGCGACGACAACGTCACGGCGGTTATCGAGATAAACTTGATGCCGCAACGCGAAGTCGGCTTCGACGCCATTGCCGAGAGGATTTACCGCTTCGACGAGGTGCGCACGGTCTACCTTATGAGCGGCAACTTTGACTTGCTGGTTATCATCGAAGGCAAATCGCTCAAGGACGTGGCGAATTTCGTTGCGACGCGTTTGGCTCCTATCGAGGGCGTGACGCAGACGCGCAGTCACTTCATGCTTAAGGCGTACAAAAAAGACGGCGTGATTATGGAAGACGACGACCGCGACCGCAGGCTGGTGGTTGCGCCGTAATTGTCGGGGGTGATTGTCATGAGGAACAGTTTAACTGTGGCAACCGCCTTCGCCATGATGTTTAACTACACGGGCAAGAACTACAACGCCAAACAAGTTATACGCTGGTTGAACGGCGCAGAAATCAACGGCGCGGGCAAATTCATTTTCGTGGAAGAAGTTACCGACATCTCAAAATATCCTGGCGCATACCCGATATTTTATATCGTGCGCGACGGCAACAAGCTTCGCCGTTGCGGCGGGATGTTCGCGAAAGATATGATGGCTGCCGGCAAGGGTATTCATGACGGCACGACGAATGAATTTCATGCGCGGCGAGGATGGTGAATATTTTATGATGTGGCAAGATAAGCTGTCGAATTCGGTAAAGTCAATCGCGCCGAGCGGCATAAGAAAATTTTTCGACATAGCAGCCAAAATGCAGGACGTTATCAGCTTGGGCGTCGGCGAGCCCGATTTCGTGACGCCGTGGCCGATTCGCGAGAGTTGCGTTTACGGTTTGGAGCGCGGCTACACGAGCTACACCGCCAATCGCGGCATGTTGAAGTTGCGAGAGGAAATTGCCCGCCACTACGTCGAGGAGTTCAATGTCAGCTACGACGTCGACACGGAAATTTTGGTGACAGTCGGCGTCAGCGAGGCGTTGGATTTGGCGTTGCGAGCCGTCCTCAATCCCGGCGACGAAGTTCTTATCCCCGAGCCCTGCTACGTGTCCTATCAGGCGTGCACTTTCCTTGCCAACGGCGTGCCCGTCAGCGTGCCCGCGAAAATCGAAAACGAATTCCGAATCACGCCCGAAGAGTTGGAACCATTCGTCACGCCCAAAACCAAGGCGATTCTCATCGGCTACCCGAACAACCCGACGGGCGCGATAATGGAGCGCGACGACTTGTTGAAGATAGCCGATTTCGCCGAGGCGCACGACTTGGTTGTCATAAGCGACGAAATTTACGGCGACTTGACTTACGGCGGCGTTCACGAGTGCTTTGCCGCCTTGCCGCACATGCGAGACAGGACAATCCTCTTGAACGGCTTCAGCAAGGCGTATGCCATGACGGGCTGGCGAATCGGCTACGCGCTGTCTAATCCCGACTTTATCGGAGCGATGACGAAGATTCACCAATACACGATTCTTTGTGCGCCGATAACCGCGCAGATGGCTGCCGTCGAGGCTCTTAAGCGCGGCGAAAAGTATATGAAAAAAATGGTTGCCGACTACGACAGGCGACGCAAACTGATTTACGACGGCTTCAAGACATTGGGCTTGGAGAGTTTCGAGCCGAAGGGCGCGTTTTACATTTTCCCGAATATCACGTCGAGCGGCTTAACGAGCGAGGCTTTTGCCGAGCGTTTGATTCAAGCCGAACACGTTGCGCTTGTCCCCGGCACGGCTTTCGGGAAATGCGGCGCGGGTCACGTGCGCTGTTCCTACGCCACGAGCATAGAAAAAATTTCCGAGGCGTTGAATAGGATTGAACACTTTTTGAAGGCGCACACGATACGCGGCTAGGGTTTGTTGGTAAGGAATGAGTTGCAGGGGACAAAGACTGTTATGGATGACGGCACGAGCGGCAGAGGTCGCTTGCCCGAACCTGTCGAAATCTGCGCGGCGGTCGAAAGGCACTTGTCCCGTGTCCCTTCGCCCTTGTCCCTTAAAAAGGAGGCTTCGGTCATTGGAAGTGTGGGACATTTACGCGGAGGCAGTCGACGCGTTCAAGGCAAAAAATTTCGACGCGGCATTGGTATTGCTCAAAGAGATACAGCGGCGCGAGCCCGGCTATCGAAAGGCTTATCTTTTGGAGTCGTACATTTGGAACGAACGAAAAAATTTAGTCCGAGAGTTCGACGCGTTGTCGAGGCTGATGCCGCTGCTCAATCCCGTGACGCCCGAAATACAAGCATTGGCGGCGCATTCGCTTAGTTTGTTCGCGACGGCTTGCCGCCTGCTTGCCCTGCCCGAAGAATCGATAAAATTTTCGCTTTTATCGGCGCAGATGGTTTCTGATAACGATGCCGCCTGCCTTGAGATAAGCAACGCGCTTTTGGCGGCGAGCGGTGCCGAAAATTTTTCTGCCGCCGACTTCCGAGCCCTCTACGCCGAGTACAAAAAATATTTGACGGACATTGAGCCCCTCCCACGCAGATTTTTCGCGCACAAAAAAATTCGTATCGGCTTCCTGTCCGCCGATTTTTTTTACCACGCTGTCGTAGAGTGGAGTTGGGCTTTGCTTACGAAACTCGATGAAAAATTTTTCGACGTGTACTGCTACTCATCCGCGACGAAATCGGATTTTGTCACAAAATATCTGACGCGCGTCGTGCATTGGCGAGACATCTCCAAGCTGACTGACCTTCAAGCCGCCGAGCTGATTCGCGAGGACGAAATTGACATTCTGTTCGACCTTTCGGGACACACGGGTGCCAATCGCCTGCGGGTGGCGGAGTATCGGCCTGCCGTCGTGCAAATTTCGGGCGTCGGCTACATGAACAGCACCGGACTTGACTGCTTCGACTATTTTCTATCCGATAAGACCTGCGCGGCGAATGCGGCGGCTATGCGCGAATATTTCACGGAAAAGATAATTTGCTTGCCGCGCAGTCACATTTGCTACGAACCGTCGACAAACCTTGAGCCCGCCGAGCCGCCCTGTCTGTCGAAAGGTTACGTGACGTTCGGCAGCTTCAATCAATACACCAAGGTCACCGATTCGATTTTGCAGGCGTGGAAGAAAATTTTGGACGCCGTGCCCGCGAGCCGCTTGATTTTGAAGACGAACATTTTCGACACGGAGGACGGGAAAATTTTCGTCGGCAAGCGGCTGAAAAGTTTCGGCATCGACGCGGCGCGGGTGGAAATGCGCAGCTTCTCGGCGAATCACCTTGCCGAATACGCGGACGTCGACATTGCGCTGGACACCTTCCCGTACACGGGCGGCGTCACGACGTGCGAGGCGTTATACATGGGCGTGCCCGTCGTCAGTCTTTACGGCGAGCGGCACGGGACGCGCTTCGGCTTAAGCATTCTGAAAAACGTCGGGATTGAGGAGTTGGCAGTTGATTCTTACGACGAATACGTTAAGCGGGCGGTTGCCTTGGCGAGCGATTGGGAACTGCTGAAAATATTGCGAAAAAATCTGCGCGGCATGATGAAACGTTCGCCGCTGATGGATTCGGTCGGCTACGTGCGCATCGTCGAGGAGGTATTTGCTACAGTTCTGAAAACGTCACAAGAAAAATTTTTACGTGAAGCTTGAGGCACGTCGCGTAATTAGAGGTGCATCGCGTATTAAGAGGCCGCCCATGGACGGGCGGCCGTCGCCGACGCTTTTGCGTGATGCAAAAACCGGCAACGTGACGTTGCATCCAGATTGCGCGCTGAAACCCGTCAACGGCTTAAGGGAGGAGGCCGCGTCCACACTGTTCCCCCGCTTTTAGAATTAGTGTTCATAAACGATTAAGCAAAGTGTGAATATGAGAAATCTTAATCAAGGTCTCGGCAGAAGCAACCGTCAGCTCGTAGTCTTTGCTAAGTCGCCGAGAGTGATTAAGCCAAGCAAACGTTCGTTCTACTATCCACCGCTTTGGTAATACTTGCCAGCCGTGCGGCTTTAACTTCTTACTTATCTCTACTTGCAAACCAAAATATTTGTGAGCTTCGTAAACGAAAGTCCCACGGTAACCGCCATCTCCGCATATCTTTTTCAACGTCGGATAGGCGAAAGTCGCCAAACCCGCTACCCAATATCCCGTTTTTGTGTCGTGCTGATTCGCTTTGTGAATCACGACCGATAAAAGACAACCCATATCGTCGGTGACGATCTGACGTTTTACT
>CAMJMR010000084.1 GCA_946407095.1 uncultured Selenomonadales bacterium
CGAGGATTTTGTCCCACAAACCGTTGAGCCGAGCACGACGATAAAAGCTGTGCACCGTGAAGACAGGCGGGAAATCGTGCGGCAAATTACGCCACTGACAACCGGTTTTCACCAAGTACAACACCGCATTGACCAATTCGCGCTTATCCCATTTGCGTTTTCGCATGTTGACGAACAAAGGCGCAATAACTTCCCATTGCTCGTCCGTTAAATCTGTTTCGTATTTTTTTCTCATAATACACTTACTATATCACTTTTTACTATTTATGAACACCTGTTCTAAATGTTACGCTGTAAATGTTTTTACCGTGGATAAAGCCAAGCTTCCTTCAAACACCACGGATTACGTTTTCTTCCGATTAGTTGGCAGTGACGACAAAAGATTTGGCAATTTACAAAGCTTAACGACGCTAGTAAAAGTCATCTTCAAACAATTAACAAGGTAGAATTTTTCACCAGCTTCTCATCTGCCTACCCTACAACAGTTGGCGGGGACTACGTTATCGTAACCCGACCTGTACCTGCCAGCTTACGACAATTTAATTGCAAGCCATTGGTTATCAACGACTTTGTGCTTTAGGAGGCTTAACCATGAAGATTTTCATTAACCCTGGACACGGTGGCAACGATTGCGGAGCATGCGGTAACGGACTCAAGGAACGCGACGTTGTGCTCAATATCGGGTGGTGCGTTGAAAACTCACGGTACCGAGACTTACTACTTTTACGGCTCGACCAATGGCAAACGACTTGCCGAGGCTATTCATAACCAACTGCTTGATTTCTTGCCTCTGCTTGACCGCAAAGTAAAGGAGGCGGGCTTTACCGTGCTTGCCAATACCGATATGTCCGCCGCGCTTTTGAAGCAACGACAAGACGACTTCGCCAAGGCTATCGCTCGCGGCATTTCTGACTACTTCATATGAAAAATTGCCCCTTCCATTTCGGAGGGGGCTTTTTTGTTTTGCTAAAATCGCGGCGATATTCGTGTCGGCGGTTGTTGCTTAATAAAACAAACGCTCGCAGATGAGCGACCTTCCACTTCACATAAAGGTTAAGTCAACTTTAAAATCATGTCGGCTATTTCGGAGGCGGCCTCGGGCTTGCCAAGCGATAAACTTGCCGCCGCCATGCGCTTCAGGGTTTCGGGCGAAGACAACAGCTCTTCCAGCGTCGACGATAAAATTTCCGCTGTCAAGTCCTTGTTGAGTATCATGCGCGCCGCACCCGCCTCGACCAAAGCCCGCGCGTTGAATTCTTGATGATTTTCCGCCGCGTAGGGGTACGGTATCAGAATCGCGGGGATGCCTCGCGCCGTCAGCTCCGCCAAGCCCGTGGCACCTGCGCGGAAGACAGCCAAGTCTGCCATAGCCATAGCCGTCGGCATGTTGTAGAGATACGGCACGACTTTGATATTCGGCGCGTCCAAGACGTCTGATAATTTTTTCGTGACGGCGTCGAATTCGCCCTTGCCCGTGACGTGCAGGAAGTATGCGGAATTTTTTTGAGCCGCCGCCTTCAAGACGTCAATCATTGCGTTGTTTATGCTGCGCGCGCCGCGACTGCCGCCCGAAATCAGGACAATGGGCTTGTCGGCAGCGAAATTGAATTCCTTGAGCCCGTCCTCCCGCCTAGCCGCCAAGACCTCGGCGCGAATCGGGTTGCCGGTGTACGTCGTCTTGTCGGCGGGGAAATTTTTCAGCGCGTCACGCGTGCCGACCGCGATTTTGTCGACAAACTTCGACAGGATTTTATTGGTGACGCCCGCGACCGCGTTTTGCTCCTGAATCAGCGTGGGAACTTTCATTAGGCTTGCGGCAAGCAGAATGGGACCGCAAACATAACCGCCCGTCCCGACGACCGCATCGGGCTTGAAGTCCTTGATAACGTCCGAAGCGCGCTTGATACTCCACACGGCATTGGCGGCGCGCGAAATGTTCGACAACGTGAATCGCCGTTCGAGCCCGCCCTCCAACTTCAGCGCGGTGAAGTTTATGCCCGCCTTCGGGACAATGTCAGCCTCCAAGCCCTTTTCGGTGCCGACGTAGAGAAATTCGGCGTCCGACCGCTTAGCCTTGACGGCGTCAATCAGCGTCAGCGCGGGGTAGATGTGGCCGCCCGTGCCGCCGCCGGATACAATTATTTTCATGGGTTGCCTCATGCTGCTCGCCGATAATCAATCACGGAAATTTCCTGCGCGTTTTTTTTTGCGCCGGAAACGATTTTGTCCAAACGTTGCGCTACTTCATCTGTATAAAATTTTTCGCCGCATTGAGCGCATTCCACGCAAGGCACATTCTTGACGATAATCAAGCAGTTTTTGTAATTCACGACGTGCACGGTGAACGAATCCGTTAATTCATCGCCTTTGCAATACATGCACATCAGTTTTGCCTCCTCGTCTTCAAGTCGTCCAAAAATTTTTTTGTCGTCGGAATGTATGCCGTTATCAGGTACAAGAAATTTTCATCAATGCCGCAGACGACGTGAATTATTTTTCCGTTCAAATCGCAACCGAAAATCAACGCGCTCGGATTAGGAAAGTCATCGGGATATTCTTCGATAATTTCGCCGTTCATAATGCAATTTTTAACATCGGCGACGGAAATGTCTCTTTCCTGCAAACGTTCAAGCGCGTGAGTTGTCCAAAGGATTTTTCCTTCCGCACAAAACTTTTTGAAAATATTTAAGTTCATTCAGTGATTCGCTCCAAAAAAATTACACAGCACGACGCCGACGACGATTAGGGCCATGCCAATCTGCGCGGGCGGCGAAATGCTTTCGTGAAAAAAATTTTGGCGCCCGCCGCCGCAAGCACGACTCCGAGCCCGCCCCATGTGGCGTAGGCGATATTCAGCGGGACGCTCTTCAATGACAGCGCGAAAAAATAAAAACAGAAGCCGTAGAAAATCAGCGTGCCCGCCGCGAAAATTTTTTGGCTGAAGCCGTCCGATAACTTCATGCACGTCGTGCCGCACAGCTCCAAGAGAATCGCCAAAGTCAAATAGACGTAGCCCGTAGTCGTCACCGCCTTAAAAATTTTTCTTGCCGCAAGCCGCCGCCCGTGATAAAATTTTTTCGGACAAAGATTTTCCGCAGTATCCCGCTTGGACGCAACATGTGCCGTTATTGGTTGCTATCCATGAAGCGGCATTGCTAACGGCGGCGATGGGCGTGTTTGTGGGGCGTTCGTCAAATTTTGTCCGCGAAAAGACGCGTCGATTGTGGCGCGTCTTTTTATTTGAGCTCGTTGATAATCCTTTTGAAGTCTCGCCCGCGCTCCTCGAAGTCGCTGTACATGTCGAAGCTCGCGCAGGCAGGGCTGAGCAAAACCACTTGCGGCGAACGGGCAACGCCTTTAGCCAAATCAACCGCCCGCTCCATTGAGTAGCCCGCCTCCGAAATTTTTTCGACGGGATAGCCGCTGTCGACCGCGCAGGCTTTGAATCGCGCCGCCGCATCGCCGACAAGAATCAGATTATCGACGCGCTCCTTGACAAGCCGCAGGAAGTCCGTCAAGTCGGTGCCTTTGTCGTCGCCGCCCGCTATCAGGACGATATGCCCCGCGAACGTCTCCAAAGCCTTAATCGCCGAATCGGTATTGGTCGCCTTGCTGTCGTTGTAGTATTTCACGCCGTCAAGCTCGCGGACGAATTCAATGCGGTGTTCGACGCCTTGAAAGGTCTTCAGCACTTCGACAATGCCTTCAACCTGCGCGCCCGCCAAAAACGCAATCATCGACGCGGCAAGCGCATTCTCGACGTTGTGCCCGCCCTTAATGCCCAGCTCGTCGACGGTGCACAGCTCGTGACGGGTGCCGTTGAACTTTATGACAAGCCGATTGTTTTTCACGAACGCGCCCTCGGCAAGCTCGCGTTGTCTGCTGAAGTAAACGACTTTGCACGCGGCGCGATTAATCATGTCGCGGGTAAGCTCGTCGTCGAAGTTCAGAACCAGAAAGTCTTCGGCGGTCTGTTGCGCGAAAATTTTTTCCTTCATGGCCTGATAGACTTCCATTGAGCCGTGACGCTTGAGGTGGTCGGGCGTGACGTTCAGAATCGCGGAAATGTGCGGCTTGAAATTTTTCGTCGCCTCCATTTGGTAGCTGGAAATTTCCGCCGCAATGCAGCCGCCCTCGCCGACATCCAAGGCCGCTTCGCTCAACGGGTAGCCGATATTTCCGCCGACGCCGACTTTATCGAACGCCGTGGCAAGCAACAGGCCAAGCAGGGTAACGGTCGTGGTTTTGCCGTTCGTGCCCGTCACCGCGCAGATTGGGGACTTCGCCAAGCCGTAAGCAAGCTCCACTTCGCTGATAACGCGAATGCCCTGCGCGGTCGCCTCCTTAAGCAACGGTATCCTAAGCGGGACGGCGGGCGATACGATTATCAAGTCGACGCCGCGCAGAAGGTCATCGGTCTGCTTGCCGAAACGCAATTCAATGCCCAAGCCGCGCAGGTCGCCGAAGTCGACGTTAAGCTCCGATTCTTGCTTCGCGTCGCTAAGGATGACGTTCGAGCCGAATTTTTTTGCAATCTTCGCCGCCGCAAGCCCGCTCCGAGCCGCGCCGATAACCAAAACTTTTTTGTCTGCCAAATCCAATTAAGGTCACCCCGCGCCGTCAAATTTCGCTCAGGAAGGCGGAATAGCCCTTTTTGGTCTCGTAAATGTCAATCTTCGACGTCGCCTCCCAAGGCGCGTGCATGCTCAAGACCGCAACGCCGCTGTCGATAACTTCCATGCCGTATTCGGCCATCATGTAGGCAATCGTGCCGCCGCCGCCCAAGTCAACCTTGCCCAGTTCGCTGAATTGATAGTGGACGTTGTGCTTGTCGAGTATGCCGCGCAGTTTGCCGACGTATTCGGCATTGGCGTCGCTTGAGCCCGATTTTCCGCGCGAGCCCGTAAACTTGTTGAAAACCATGCCCTTGCCCAGGTAGGCAACGTTTTTCTTTTCGTAAGCGGAGGCGTAAAGGGCGTCGAAGGCACTGGACACATCCGAGCTAAGCATGAAGGAATTGCGCAGGGCGCGGCGCAAAGCGAGTTCGCTGTACTGCCCGCAAGCGTTCAAGAGTTCGGCGAGCGTGTTTTCAAAAAATCTGGACTTCATGCCGGTCGCGCCGTAGCTGCCGATTTCCTCCTTGTCGACGAGCAGACAGCAGGCGGTTTTGCCGAAAGTCTGATTCGCCGCCTCAAGCATGGCAACCAGTGACGTGTAGGAACAAACGCGGTCGTCTTGCCCGTAGCCGAGCACCATTGAGCGGTCGAAGCCCAATTCGCGAGCCTTGCCCGCTGGCACAAGCGCGAGTTCCGCCGACATGAAATCTTCTTCGTCGAGGTCGTATTTGTCCTTGAGGAGCTTGAGGACGCCCTTCTTGACGGACTCTTTGTCGTTTTCCTTGAGCGGGTAATTGCCGACGAGGATATCGAGCTTTTCGCCTTCGATGACTTTGTCGGCGGTCTTCTTGAGCTGTTCTTGAGACAAGTGAATCAGCAAATCGGTTACGCAAAAGACGGGGTCGCCCTCCGCTTCGCCGATGACTATTTCGACAACTTGACCACCCTTTTTGACGACGACGCCGTGCATTGCCAAGGGCAACGTCACCCACTGATATTTTTTGATACCGCCGTAGTAGTGCGTGTCGAGGTAGGCGAGCCCGCTGTCTTCGTAAAGGGGATTCTGCTTGAGGTCGAGGCGACAGGTGTCTATGTGCGCGCCGAGGATTTTCAAGCCGTTTTCGAGCGGCTCCGTGCCGATTTGGAACAGCGCGACGGTTTTCTTCATGCACACGCTGTAGACTTTATCGCCCGCCTTGAGCTTGCCGCCCGCCTTAATCACGTCGTCGAGGTTTTTATAGCCGACAGCCTCCGCCCGCTTGACGGCTTCGACGACGCTTTCGCGTTCGGTCTTGCAGCGGCTTATGAAGTCGATGTAGCCCGCCGCCAAGCTTTCCATAGCCGCCTTGTCGTCGTCGGTGTATTCGCTCCAGATTGAAAATTTCTTATCCTTGTCTTCAGCCATTTTGCGTTTCTCCTTTTCGATACGAATTTTTTTCCACGCGCGCAATTTCCCTTTGAGTTCGGCAATCTGCGCGGTCAAAGTCTTATCGTCCGTCAATCAGTCTAATCACTCCCATAAAGTCTTCAACGGTCTCTGCGCGGCCGCTTTGAAAGCGGCGGAACAGTTAACGCGTCCAATCGCTCATAATTTCAGCCAACCGCCGCGCTTATGCATTATGCGTAACAACTTTCATCATGTCGATTATCTTTAGGAAGTCGTCGGCAGTTTCGGCATGGTTAAAGGCGTTCCTAAGCTCTGCGCCGGCAACGTGACGTTGCATCCAGTTAGCGCGCTGTGCCGTCCGATAACTTCAAGCAGTCGCCGCGCTTATGCATTATGCGTAACAAGTTTCATCGTGTCGATAATCTTTAGGAAGTCGTCGGCAGTATCAGCGCGGTTGAAGGCGTTCCTAAGCTCTGCGCCGCCCGCCAAGCCTTTCGTGTACCAAGCCGCATGAGCCCGCATTTCGCAGACGCCGACGCGTTCGCCCTTGTAGAAAATTATTTTCGCCAAGTGACGGCGCATGACATCGGCGCGTTCGTCTAAGGTCGGCGGAGGAAGTTTCTCGCCTGTCAAGAAATAATTCAGCAGGCGATTGATAATCCATGGGTTGCCCTGCGCGGCGCGTCCAATCATGACACCGTCGGCTTGCGTCGTCGCCAAAATTTTGTCCAGGCTGTCGAAATCGCGCACGTCGCCGTTGGCAATGACGGGGATTTTGACGGCGGCTTTGACTTTGGCAATCGCCTCCCAATCGGCCGAGCCCGAATAGAATTGTTCGCGCGTCCTGCCGTGCACCGTTATGAAGTCGACGCCCGCGCTTTCCGCCCGTTTGGCAACTTCAACGGCGTTAATGTGAGCCGCGTCGTAGCCGAGCCGAATTTTCACGCTGACGGGCAAGCTGACGGCTTTTTTGACGGCGGAAAGAATTTCCTCAAGCAGCGCGGGATTTTTCATCAGCGCAGAGCCTTCGCCGTTCTTCACGATTTTGGGCGCGGGACAGCCCGCATTAAAATCAATGACGGCAGCCGAGCCGAGTTCTTCGACGTAAGCCGCCGCCTCCGCGCAGATTTTTGGGTCTGAGCCGAAGATTTGAATTGCCGCAGGACGTTCCGCCGCCACGGTCTGAAGCATTGCCAAAGTCTTTTCGTTGCGATAGTGAACGCCCGCTGCGCTGACCATTTCCGAGAACATCAGCAAATTTTTTCTTGCGAAGTCGTTGGCGGCAGGCTTAGGCGCGGTCGGAACGCTGAACTTATCGGAACATTGCGGCGCGCTATC
>CAMJMR010000085.1 GCA_946407095.1 uncultured Selenomonadales bacterium
TTCTTTTTGCTGCTATTCTTCTCTGGTTAAAATGAATTGTCCACAGTTCCTAGGATCTACTTTTTCTTTGTGCGGTCAAAGAAAAAGTAGCAAAAAGAAAAACCGCCTCGCAGGGGCAAAGGGTCGCAACCCGCGCCGTCCGATATTTTCAGCTCGCGCAACTCGTTCCTTATCAACGATTTTAAAAGTCTTTGAGCCCGAAACTCTGCAGTGCGCCGATTGAATTCCGCCAATCGCGTTTCACTTTGACCCACAAGTCCAAGAAAATTTTCGCACCCAAAAGCATTTCGATTTCGGGACGCGCCGCCGCTCCGACTTGTTTCAACATTGCGCCGCGCTTGCCGATTAGAATTCCCTTTTGCGAATCTCGCTCCACGTAAATCGTCGCCCGTATGAATATCGTGCCGTTGTCGCGCTCCGTCAGCTCCTCCAAGTCAACCGCGATTGAGTGCGGTACTTCGTCCTGCGTCGCGTGCAAAATCTTTTCTCGAATCAGTTCCGCGATTATCAGGCGTTCGGGCTGGTCTGTCACCATGTCGGCGGGGTAGTACTGAACGCCTTCGGGCAAAAATTTTTTCGCCTCGTCAATCAGCGCGTCGACGTTCGTGCCTGCAATCGCGCTTATCGGGACGACCGCCGCGAAGTCTCTCCGCGAAGAGTATTCGGCTATTATCGGCAAAATTTTTTCGCGCTCTATCAAATCAACTTTGTTCACGACCAAAATCACGGGCTTAGGCGTCGCGCTCAAGCGTTCAAGGATATATTTTTCGCCGCCGCCGAATTTTTCCGTCGCGTCAATGACAAAAAAAATCGCGTCGACTTCCTTAAGCGTGCCCTCCGCCGCCTTTAACATGTATTCGCCGAGCTTGAACTTGGGCTTGTGAATGCCGGGCGTGTCCAAAAAAATAATCTGCGCGTCGTCCTGCGTCAAAATGCACTGAATGCGGCTGCGCGTGGTCTGCGGCTTGTCGGAGGTTATCGCAACCTTTTGCCCGATGATTTTGTTTATGAGCGTCGACTTGCCGACATTGGGACGCCCGATGACCGCCACGAATCCCGATTTGTAAGCCATGTTAAATCCTCCTCGAAATAATAAACTAGCAATGCGCATGCATTGCGTATGGACGCGGCGATAACGTTTGAATCACGAGCAGCACGGCGCGTCCGCTGTTCCGCCGCTTTTAAAGCGGCCAAAAAAAAACCCGCTGCGAATTCTGCGCGGGGAAAATTTTTTATTCAGTCCAGAAAATCTTTGAGCTTCTTTGAGCGGGCAGGGTGCCGAAGTTTGCGCAACGCCTTTGCCTCGATTTGCCGAATGCGCTCGCGTGTCACGTTGAAACTTTTGCCGACTTCCTCAAGCGTGCGCGCTCTGCCGTCCTTAAGTCCGAAACGCAAGCGCAACACGTCTTTTTCGCGCGGCGTCAGCGTCCCAAGCACATCTTCCAGCTGTTCCTTGAGCAACATAAACGACGCGGCATCGGCGGGCGCGGGTGCGTCTTGGTCTTCGATAAAGTCGCCCAAATGCGAATCGTCCTCCTCGCCGACGGGTGTTTCCAACGATACAGGCTCTTGCGCGATTTTTTTTATCTCGCGGACGCGTTCGACGGGCACTTCCATTTCCTCGGCGATTTCTTCGTCGGTGGGCTCGCGGCCGTTTTTCTGCAACAGGTTCCGCGATACCCGAATCAGCTTGTTAATCGTCTCTACCATGTGCACTGGGATTCGGATTGTGCGCGCTTGGTCGGCTATCGCCCGCGTTATCGCCTGCCTAATCCACCACGTCGCATAAGTTGAAAATTTGTAGCCCTTTTTGTAGTCAAATTTCTCGACGGCTTTAATCAAGCCAAGGTTGCCCTCTTGAATCAAGTCCAGGAAAAGCATTCCGCGCCCGACGTAACGTTTGGCGATTGACACGACCAGACGAAGGTTGGCCTCGGCAAGTTGCTTTTGCGCCTCGGTGCGTTCGGCTTCGTCTTGCGATTCCATACGCATGGCAAGTTCGCGTTCCTGCTCGGCGGTGAGGAGTGATACGCGCCCGATTTCCTTCAGATACATGCGCACGGGGTCGTCGATTGAAATGCTGTCGGGGATATTCAAATCGATTTCGGCAACGGGCTTGACGGTCTCGGCGTCGTTATCTTCGGGCACTTCGCTTGATTCGGCGCGGCTCAAAGTATCGTCGCGGAGCACGGCTGTTTCCGCCGAAGAATCGCCGTCGACGTTATCGGACGGTGTCGACGTAATATCCAAGTCGTTGGTTATCTCAATGCCCTCGCGCTCGCAAATACTAAAAATTTCCTCAATCTCGCCCTCATCATTTGCCACGCCAAAAATTTGCATGATTCGTTCCAAATCGTCGTAGGTCAATCTGCCGCCGTTTTGCCTGCCGCGTTCAATCAGAATCGAAACCATTTTGGTCTGGCGTCCTTTACCGGTCTTGTTTGCGTCGTCCTCGACGGGGTTGGGTGCAAGTTCGGCTTTTTTCTGCAGGGAATGCGGTTTTTTGTTTTTCGACAGGCTGCCGTTCAAGCCGTCTTTGCGCGGCTCGACAGTTTTGTTTTCTCCTGTCATTTTGCAGCCTCCTTTCAAGTGCAATGCGTAATTCGCATTAATGATTGCCTTTCAATTCGTCAATATCAGCTTTAATCTTAAACAACTGCTGAACGGCTTCGACATAAGCCGCTCTGTCGTCGGGAATGTATTTTTCAGTTTGGGCAAGAACTTCGTTGTATTTCTTTTTGAGGACGGTCAGTTTCATTACCTTAATCGCGTCATTGAACAGGTCAAGTTCCGTACTGCGCGGGTCGTCCGAGCCGTTTATCAAGATTCGCGAAAGTTCGGCATTGGCCGCCTCGCTCAAGTCCTTTGCCGCGTTCATTTGATTGACGGGTATGTTCTGCGCCGCGCAAGTTTTAAACCAGTCGATTATTTCTTGGTGCACGGGTGTAAAAATTTCTCGCGGCACCGCCGTCAACACGTAGTCAAGCATTTCATTGTCGTACCACGTCATTCGCAAAATAGATTCGCCGGCCTGCCGAACAAGCGTATCTTTGACTGCAGGGAGCCTTTGCCTTTGAACGGCGGAAGATTTTTTTTCGGGTTGAGCTTGCCGAGCCACCCTGGAAAATTTTTCCCATTCTTGACCGACTAAATTTTCATCCAATGTCAATGCGGCGGCGATTCGCTTGCTGTACTCGTTGCGCGTGACGGTTTTTTCAATCTTTGCCACGACCGGCAGAATTTCCTGCAACGCCCGAACTTTGCCTTCAATAGTCGACAAATCTGCGTGGGCAAGGACGTATTTCATTCGGTAGTCAATCAGCGTCTGCGCGTGCTTAATCAGCTCGTCGAACGCCGTTTTGCCGTGCTTGCGGATGAATTCGTCGGGGTCTTTGCCGTCGGGCACTTTGACGACGAAAACCTGCGCGCCCTCCGCCTGAACAATCGGCAAAGCCCTAATCGTGGCTCGTTGCCCGGCCTCGTCGCTGTCGTAGCAGAAAATAATTTTCTTCGCGTAGCGCAGAATCAACTTGGCGTGGTCGGCGGTGAAGGCAGTCCCCAACGTCGCAACGACATTCCGAACGCCCGCGCTGAAGAGCGAAATCGCATCCATGTAGCCTTCGACGACAATAGCTACGCCTGCTTTGTTTATTTCGCGGTTTGACTTGTCCAGTCCGAAAAGCAAACGTCCTTTGTTGAAAAGCGCGGTTTCGGGGGTGTTTAGGTATTTGGGCGTCGAATCGTCATCGGAATGCAGAACGCGTCCGCCGAAGCCGACGACGTGTCCGAAGACATCGGCTATTGGAATCATGACGCGCCCGCGAAATCTGTCGTAGAAACCCGCCGCCGTCTTGCGTTTGGCGACCAAGCCCGCCGACTCCAGCTGTTGAGGGGAATAGCCTTGCCTCGTGAGATGCGACAAGAGTTTATCCCACTCTTCGGGCGCAAAGCCCAATTTGAAAGTTTCAATCGTTTCCGCCGTAATTCCACGCGCCGCAAGATATTTCCTGCCTTCGGAGCCGCGTGCCTCTTTGGTCAAGCCGTCGTGATAGAAATCGCACGCCAATTCGTTGACTTTGAGCAAAGCCTTCTCTTCGCGCCGCCGCCGTTCCTCTTCGGGCGAAAACTTTCGGGCAGGCAAATCTATGCCCAACCGTTGCGCCTGAAGCTTGATGGCCTCGAAATAGCTTATGTTTTCAATGAGCGAAAGGAACTTGAAGGCATTGCCGCCCGCGCCGCAACCGAAGCAATAAAAAAATCCTTTATCGGGGCTGACGGTGAAGGACGCGGTCTTTTCGTTGTGGAAAGGACAGCGTCCCCAATATCGCCCGCTCTTTTGGTTGAGCGTCACGTAGCGCGACACCACCGAATAAATATCGGTGCGCTCGTTTACGCGTTCAACGAATTCGTCAAGCTCCGAACTTCCCACCGCTTTTCAACCTCCGCGCTTTTATATTCCCCGCGTCTTTTGATTTTCCTTTCAGCCGCCTAAGAATTTTTGCGCACCGAAACTTTTTGCCCGTCTGCGTCGAAAAATCGCGCTGACAAAAAAATATCGCCGCGCAGGACGATTATCATTGCGACGCACCGCTTGCCCGTGATAGAATTCGCCGCAAAGGTCGTTCACCTTGAGACGCTTAAGGAGGGCTTGATATGATTCGGAAATTTATCGCGGCGTTCGTGATTATTTTCTTCGCGGCGTCGACGACGGTTTTTGCGGCGGACGAGCCGAAAGTTATTCAAATGACTGGCGTCGGACAAGCTCCGTCGAATTGGGATCAGCGCGACAGCTTTGCCAAAACTTTTGCCCGCCAAGCCGCTCGCATGGACGCCTTGCGCCAACTCGCCGAATATATTGGCGTCTCCTACATTCAAAGCGAATTAAATGTTGACCCTGACGAGAATGTGACAAAAGATTACGTGAAGTCCGAGCTGATACACGACAGCAAAGTTTTCAAGCTGCTGGAAAAGAATGCGCGGCAAGTCGGCGACGCGAAATTTTCTTTTGGCGACGACGGGAATTCATATTGCGAAGTGATTATGGAACTTGTCGTGCCCGCCGGTTGGAAAAATTGATTACCAGTTCGTGCGATATTTGATGTTGTAGATTCTGTCTTCGGTTAGTTCCAATTCTTCCATAACGCTCACCGAATCGAATTCGGGATTGACGTTTTCGATATCGGACTTCAAGATATACAGTTCGCGAATCGTGTTTGACCGCCCGATTAGTTCGCCTTTGCTGACTTCGACGTTGGTGCCGTTGACGAGCTTTTCAATCTGCGCCTTGGAATATTTTTTCTTGACGAGCGCAATGCCTTGGTCGACGTATTTTTTGGCGGTCGGCGTGTCGAAAATTTCGTTGTAGTAGATATCGCCCAGCTGCGCGCAAGCCTCGATTGAAATATCGGCGGAAGTGTTCGCGGCAAGCATTTCCTTGCAGTAGTCGACGACGTTTTGAATCTTGTCCTCGTGGCGGTAGACGTAGACCGTCGCCCGAAATGCGCTTGCGTTGCCCGCGTCGACGCCCGCCAATTTTTCTGCAGTGGCCATCATGTCCTGCAGATTTATTTTTTTGCCGAAGTCGTAAATGTCAAGGTCGCGCTCGTATTTGGCGATAAGGAATTGATTCTGCTTGCGGTCGAATTCGTTTTGAAATTTTTTCTGTTGAGCGTCGTCGCCCGTCTTGCCTTGCGCCTTGAGCCGTTCAATTTCTGCGCGGGCTTCGCGAAGTTCCTTGGTGAGCCGTTCCTTTTCGCTGAAGTCGTCGCGCTTCAAGAATTTTTCTAAGTCAATCTTGCCGGTGTCGACCGTCGCCGTGACGCGGCAGATAAAAACCAAATCGCCTTCGGAATTTTTGTCGAAGTCAGGATATTCCTTTTTGTTTTCCAAAAGCGATACGGCAAAAGTTTCCACAACAATTTCGTCAAGCTCCATGTCGACAGAACGCGCACGGCTTTTAATCAGCACGCCCGCCTGTTCGGACGCCAAACGCATTGCCTCATCGCGCGCGTGTTCGGTGCAAGCATTGAGAGTCTCGTTAAGCGTCTTATCTGCCACGTAACGCCCGATGCCCTCGACGGGAATAATTTCCGCGCTTGCCAAAGAAAAATTCACGGCGAACAAAATCATCAGCACGAACAGAAATTTTTTCATGACGCCGCCTCCTTTCGTAGCGATTATATTTTCAATCTGCGCGGCTGTAAAGTTTAACTGCGCGGGAAAAATATTCGATACACTTTCGAGAGAGGTGAGGCAAAAAATGACCAAAGCAACAAACATCATGGCAATAGCACCAAAGCAACCGTCGACGCCGCGAAGAATTTCTCCGAACACGCAGCCGAAATACAAAACACCTGCGCGGCAGGGCAACAGGAATTTCGGCTCGACGTTAGACCAAGTCAACGCGAAACTCGACGAACTAAAGCAAAACATTCAAGACTTGCAGGACACCGTCAAGAAGACAGCGCAAGTCGAAGGCGAACAGCCGCCGCCCAATCAAACGACAGAAGAAACACCGGCTCAAGGAATGAGCGACACTCCGCAGGACGCTGAAAAGGCAACGGGTAATGCGCAACGCGTAACGCGCAATGATACCGCAGTTGCCGACAAAGACGCTAAGCCTGCGGATATTTTTTTCGGCAAAGCGCAACCCGTCAACGTGATGAAGCCCATCGCGGAAGACGCGCCGCAAAAAATTTCGGCAGAAGTTCAAGCTCCCGTCGTCGAAAATTTCATCGCGCCGACCACGCCCGTCGAAGAGCCCGTAAACCTCGACAGCTCGGCGGACTCGGTTGACGAACAGCCTCCGACGAACTTCATGGCGGCAAGCAACCCGGCTTATCTTTTCGGCGCGAACAAAGAGACGCTCCTCGAAACAAAGCCCGTCGTCCAAGTCGAAGCTCCGAAAGCCGACGCCGTGCAAAATCTAATGTCCGTCATGCCGCAAGCCGAAAGCTCCAACGCGCAATCAATGCTGAACATGCTCGGCGGCAAGGCGTGGCGTCCCCTCGACCTTCAAGCACACCCCGTTGACGTTCAACCGTTGCCGATTCAACCGACAGCTCAAGCACAGCCAGTGACGGCTCAACCGTTGCCGATTCAACCGACAGCTCAAGCACAGCCAGTGACGGCTCAACCGTTGCCGATTCAACCGACAGCTCAAGCACAGCCAGTGACGGCTCAACCCGCGCCGATTCAACCGTCGACTCAAGCACAGCCAGTGACGGCTCAACCCGCGCCGATTCAACCGTCGACTCAAGC
>CAMJMR010000086.1 GCA_946407095.1 uncultured Selenomonadales bacterium
TTGACATGGACACAAAGGACGCTTGTCTATAAGTGTCTATGTTTTAAGTAGCAGATTGTAAAATGGAAATCAAAAAGGAACAAAACGGCACAGCATTGACGATTCACGTTATCGGACGGCTCGACGCAGGCAGCGCGCCCGAATTGTCCAAGGAATTGACGACCGCGCTCAACGGCGTGGAAGATTTGACGTTCGACTTCGCGGAGCTGAAGTATATCGCCTCGGCGGGACTGCGCGTGTTGCTCGTTGCCCAAAAACGCATGAACAAGCAGGGCTCAATGAAACTCATTCACGTCAGCGAAGCCGTTATGGAAGTCTTGGAAATGACGGGTTTCTCAAGCCTGATGACAATCGCTTAAACGGAGAAAACTTTTATGGAAAAGTTTACGATTGAAGCCGTGACGGAAAATCTCGACGACGTCATAGCCTTCGCGACTGAAAAACTCGAAGAGCGCGATTGCCCAATGAAAGTCGTCATGCAAATGGAGCTTGTTATCGAAGAAATTTTCGTGAACGTCTCAAGCTACGCTTACCGCCCCGATGTCGGCGACGTGACGATTTGCATTGACTTCGCGGAAAATCCTGCGGCTGTCGAAATGACTTTCATTGACAGCGGCAAACCCTACAACCCGCTCGAAAAGGACGACCCCGACACCACGCTCGGCATTGACGAACGCGAAATCGGCGGGCTGGGCATTTTCCTCGTGAAGAAAAACGTCGACGACATTGCTTACGAATACGCCGACGGGAAAAATATCTTGCGCATCAAAAAGTTTTTCTGAGGTCGTTCAATGAAGTGGAACATACAAAAAAGGCTGCTCGTCCTCGTCTTGGCGGCGGGGATATTGTCATTCTTGGCGTTGAGCGGCCTTTCTTTTTACGGAATGAGCATAATGCGCGACGAAATGACGGAACTCGGCGAAAAAGTCGGCAAGGCGGGCGCGGACTTCACCGAAACGCTGATGACTTATCAACTCAAGCGGACGCTCGGCGAAATGGCGCAGGCGCGCGCAGATTTCATTGAACACGAAACAGAATTGATTCGTCAAAACGTAAACGTTCTCGCCGCCTCAATGACGCACATCGCCTCCAACCCCGAACGTTACAAGCCCGTCAAGCTCCTCGACCCGCGCAACGATTCGATTCGGAATTTCGACACTTACATACTTTACAGCCCCGAACATTACCGGAACGGCATAACGCCCGAATTGAGCCGCGAAATTGCTCTTGCCGGAAATATTCGCACCGTTTTGACGCCGTTCGCCAAAACTTTCGACGGTTACGAATCCGAATTCTACATCGGCTCGAAAAACGGTTATTGTATTTGCGCAACCGTTTTCCCTGACACGAACGGCGCTCCGATTCATTTCTACGACGCGGAAATTTATCAATACGATTGCCGCCAACGCCCGTGGTACAAGAACGCGATTAACGCCAGTGAGCCTGTCTTTTCCGACCTTTACACGAATGTCGACCCGAGTGAATCTCAACGTATCGCTTGCTCCGCGCCCTACTACGACCAAAACGGCGTGGCGGGCGTCGTCGGGCTGGACATATCGAACGTTGACATTTTCAGCGTCATAAACGAAACGGTAATTGGCGAAAACGGTTTCAATTTCGTGCTCAACGATAAGGGCAAAGTCATTCTTTCCTCGCGCATGAACGGCGAACTGATTGCCATTGCCGAAGGCGGCGACTTGCGGCGCAGTGACGAAAGAAGTTTGGGGAACGCGGCTCGGAAAATGGTCGAAGGCAAAAGCGGGATTGTGTCCGTGATTATTGACGACGAAGAATATTTTTTGGCATACGCGCCAATGAAACACACGGGCTGGAGCTTCGCCACTTTGACGCTTCGCAAGGATATCGACGCGGCAGCAGAGAACAGCAAAAATTATTTTCTCGCGCAAGTTGAAGAGTTCCGCAGGCGTCTGCAGAGCGAATTCTTTCTGCTGACGTTGGCGGGGATGATTTTGGTCGGCGGCTTGAGCTACGTTTTCTTGACGTCCAGCAGGGAACTTTCAAGCCGTTTCGTCAAGCCGATTCATGAACTCGCTGACGGCGTGCGCGACATTGCAAGCGGCAACCTCGACAAGAAACTCGACATCAAAACCGGCGACGAAATCGAACACCTCGCGACTTGTTTCAACGCCATGAGTGCCGAACTCAAAAATTACATGACGAACTTGACGAAAGTCACTGCCGAAAAGGAACGCCTCGCCACGGAGCTCGACGTTGCCAAAGACATTCAAAACGGTATGTTGCCCAAAGATTTTCCCGACCGCGCAGATTTTGAACTTCTCGCGACGATGACGCCCGCAAAGGAAGTCGGCGGCGACTTTTACGACTTTTACTTCCTCGACGAAACGCACTTGGCGATAACGGTGGCTGACGTTTCGGGCAAGGGCATACCCGCCGCGCTGTTCATGGTTATCGCCAAAACCGTGCTGAATAACTTCGCGGTTTCAAAGCACAACAGCGACGGGCTTGCCGAAGTGGTGGCGGCTGCCAACGACGAACTTTGCGCCAACAACGAGGCAATGATGTTCGTGACGGCTTTTGTCGGCGTGCTTGACTTGGAAACGGGTGAATTCGTCTACGTAAACGGCGGGCACAATCCCCCCGTCATTTATCGCGCCGAAGAGAATCATTGCGACTTCCTGGACGTGAAGAAAAATTTCGTCCTTGGCCCCATGGACGGCATTCCGTTCGTCGAACAGCGAACGACCTTTAAGCGCGGCGATTTGATTTTCCTTTACACAGACGGCGTGACAGAGGCTCTCAATGTTGCCGACGAAGAATACTTGCCCGACCGCCTGATTGCTTTCATGAACTCAACGGACTGCCGCGCCGACTTGAAGACGTTGCTTGAAAGGATTCGCGGGGATGTGGCGGCGCACGTCGGCGAGGCTGAACAGTCGGACGATATCACGATGTTCGCGCTAAGATTCAACGGAGGCGACCGTCATTGAACAGTGAAACTAGGGGCTGTTGGTAAATTAACGAAGACGTAGCAAGGGACAGAGGCCGCCATGGATGGCGGGCAACTTGAACGTTGCATCCAGATAGCGCGTTGAAAGTCATCGACGGCTGAAGGGTATCGCCGCGCCCTTACTGTTCCCCCGCTTTTAAAGCGGGTCTTTGCTCGGTCAAAGAAAGTAGTTTAACCAACTTAAAGCCGTTGAAACACCGAATCGTAGCCGATAAAGCCAATTTACTAACAACCCCTAGCAATGCGCAGTGGCGAATGCGCGCTGGCAAGCATTTACATTTCGGCGCGGCGATTTGCTGAACTTGTCGGACGTTTTAACGCGCTAACTGTTCCGCCGCTTTTAAAGCGGCCGATATTACAATGTTCGCGTTGCGCTTTAACGGAGGCGATGAGGCTTGAGGAAAATTCTTTTGGCGGCGTCGATTGTCGGGAGTTTGCTTTTCATGCCGAGCGGTCACGCCGAAACAAAGACCTACACGGGCGTCGGCGAATACACAATCGGCGAACGCGACACTTTGGAGACGGCTAAGCGGGGCGCGAAGGAAATAGCATTGCGCAACGCCTTGGAGCAAGCGGGCGTTTTGGTCACGAGTCGTTCGCGCGTCGAGGATATGGAGCTTGTCGAAGACGTCATCACTTCGCGGACGGGTGCAGTCTTGCAGGTGCGCGAGGTCGTTTACGAGCGGACAGACTTGTTGGTCAAGGCGACCGTCAAAGTCGACATAGACCCCGAAGATTTGAATCGCCGCCTGCAAGGTACTGAGCCTAATCCCAAAAACATTCCACCGCCGCCCGTCAACGAGGAAAATGAAAAACTTTACTTGTCGAACAGAAAAGTTGCCGAAGCCGACAGCTTGATGAGCGCGGGCAATTTTGAAAACGTCCTGTCCATTTTGAACGAGGCTTTTCAACTCAATTCCGCTAACGCCGCCGTCTATGAGAAACTCGGCATGTTTTACAAGTCGAAGAAAGATTACGATAACGCGCTGCTGAATTACAACAAGGCCGTCGAGCTTGACCCGAATAACAGCCACGCCTACAGCGGCCGCGGGCAATGCTACGAAATTTTGGGCGACAAGACCAAAGCTCGCGCAGACCTTTCGCAGGCAAAGAAAATCGTCACGGCACAAGAAAAAATTCGTGAGGCGCGTAAACTCTGCGACGAGGAAAAATTCGACGCGGCGGCTCCGTTGGCGAGTGAGTCCTTGGCTTTGAATCCGAAAAACGCTTGGGCTTGGGCGACCGTCGGCAACATTTACAACGGCAAAAAAGAATTCGACAAAGCGGTTTTCTACTACCAAAAGGCGATAGGCATGAACCCGAATATCGGCGAGGCTTACAGCGGGCTGGGGCAAGCTTACATGGCATTGAACAATCACGACAAGGCGATTGTCAATTTCACGAAGGCGTTATCGTTCAGCCCGTTTCATTCAAGCGCGTTGATTTATCGAAGTCGCGGCGAATGTTACAAGGCGCGCGGCGATATTAAAAAGTCTCAAGAGGATTTCATTAAGGCTAAGCAACTTGGCTGGGAGAATTGACAGTGAAGCTTAACATTCACGGAAAAGTTTTGCGATTGGTTTTGGGCGCGGGCTTGACGACGTTCTTGGTACTGGGCATCTTTTCCTATTTCGGCAAGCAGGTAGTTCAACAGGATATGGCGGACATGAGCGTCGAACTCGGCGCAAAGAGCGCAAGCTATGCCAACGACCTTTTGACGGAACAACTCAAGCAAACGCTGGGCGAGTTGGCGAAGGCAAAAGCGCAGTTCATCGACCGCGAAATGTCAGTTGCGCGGGAGGACTCAGAGGTTTTGGCCAACGCAATGACGGAAATTATGGCGCACCCCGAAAATTATTTGCCCAAGACCTTGTCCGACCCGCGCACCGCCCCCGTAAAGCATGGCGAACCTTATCAGATTTTCGCGCCCGACATTATCAACAACGTCACGCCCGAAATTCAAAACGAATTGGCACTTGCCGCCAACATTAAAGAGATTCTTGCCGAGGTTATAAAAACTTACGACGGCTACAACGCTACGGTTTTTGTCGGCGGCGAAAAGGGTTGGTTCATCTGCGCGGCGATAACGCACGAAAAGGGCAAAGATACCGATTTCAATTCTACGGTGGTTTTTACGCCCGAACGCATTTACGATTACGACGCTCGCAAACGCCCTTGGTACGTTTCTGCCAAAAACGCCAACGCTCCCGTCATTTCCGACCTTTACCGCACGGTTGAGGCTTCGGGCGAAAATTCCTACCAGCAAATCGGCGCGTCGGCGCCCTTCTATGACGCGGCAGGCAATTTAATCGGCGTGGCCGGCGTGGACTCTTCCAACATAGACATCTACGACGAAATCAATTCCTTCAAGGCGGGCAAGGGCACTGTCAATTTCGTGCTGGACAAATACGGCGAAATTATTTTTTCGACGCAGAAGCAAGGCACGCTTGCCGTCAAGGATGAAGATGATTTTTCAAAACGGCACGGCGGACACGATTTGCGAAACAGTTCCGAAAAAAATATCGCGGCTGTGGCGAAGAAAATGGTCGGCGGCGAAGAAGGCGTTTTGCCCGTCGCCATTGACGGACAAAATTATTACATAGCCTTTGCGCCCATGACGGAGACCGGCTGGAGTTTCGGAATGCTCGTTGATGAGGAGCAAGTCTTGGGCGCAACGAAGGACACCCGCGATTATTTTCAAGAACAGGTTGCCAAACTTCAATCTCAAATGCGCAAGGACTATTCTTACATTAATCAGCTTGTCGTCATTTTGCCCGTTTCCGTGCTGATAATTTTGTTCCTGATGGGCACGAATCTTTCTCGCCGCTTCGTCAAGCCGATTAACGAGCTTTCTGACGGCGTCCGCGAAATTGCAAGCGGCAACCTCGACCACAAGCTTGACATTCACACGGGCGACGAAATTGAACACCTGGCGGCAAGCTTCAACGCAATGACCGACGAACTCAAAACTTACATGAAAAACTTGACGAAGGAGACCGCCGAAAAGGAACGCCTTGCCACGGAGCTTGACGTTGCCAAAGACATTCAAAACGGCATGTTGCCCAAAGATTTTCCCGACCGCGCAGATTTTGAACTGTTGGCGACGATGACGCCCGCCAAGGAAGTCGGCGGCGACTTTTACGATTTCTACTTCCTTGACGACACGCACCTTGCCATAACGGTGGCGGACGTTTCGGGCAAGGGCATACCTGCCGCGCTGTTCATGGTTATCAGCAAAACCGTCTTGAGCAACTTCGCCAAAACTTTCTACAAGCAAAACGGACTCGCGCCCGTGGTGGCTGCCGCCAATGAGCAACTTTGCGCCAACAACGAGGCAATGATGTTCGTGACGGCGTTTGTCGGCGTGCTTGACTTGGAAACGGGCGAATTCGTCTACGTAAACGGCGGGCACAATCCGCCCGTCATTTACCGCGCCGAAGAGAATCATTGCGACTTCCTCGACGTGAAGAAAAATTTCGTCTTGGGACCGATGGATGGCATTCCGTTTGTCGAACAGCGCACGACCTTCAAGCGCGGCGATTTGATTTTCGTCTACACCGACGGCGTGACGGAGGCTTTGAATGTTGCGGAGGAAGAATACTTGCCCGACCGTCTGATTGCCTTCATGAACTCGACGGACTGCCGAGCCGACTTGAAGACGTTGCTTGAGCGAATTCGGGGCGATGTGGCGGCGCACGTCGGAGAGGCTGAACAATCTGACGATATCACGATGTTCGCGCTAAGATTCAACGGCGGCGACCGTCATTGAACAGGGAAACTAGGGCGTGTTGGTAAAGTAAAGAATAAGTTGCAGAGGACGAGGGCGCGCATGGATGCGCGCCCGCCGCGACCTTTTCGCGTGATGCGAAAAACAGCGGCACGAGCGGCTTCGGGTAGCGCGGGCATTGCGGTGGTGGTCGGTAGCCGCCCCACGCGCAGTGGTGGGTTTCTTTGCTACTTTCTTTGCCCAGACAAAGAAAGTAG
>CAMJMR010000087.1 GCA_946407095.1 uncultured Selenomonadales bacterium
ACCCGAAATATATTTTATCACTTTTTGTCCACAGTTCCTAGGGACTGTTGGTAAAATTGACCCGTATTTAAAGGCCGCCCATGGACGGGCGGCCGTCGCCGACGCTTTTGCGTGATGCAAAAACCGTCGGCGCAGTCACGCTGAAATTATCGGACGGCGCGGGTTACGACCCTTCGCCCCGCGCGTAGCGGCGAGTTTCTTTGCTACTTTCTTTGCTCGCTCAAAAAAAGTAGATTCTATTAATCAAAAGCTATCGAAACGTTGAATCGGAGCAATCAAATTCAATTTACCAACACGCCCTACTTTCTTTGACTGGCCAAAGACCCGCAACGCGTGGGAACAATAAGTGCGCGGCAATAACGTTTGAATTGTCGGACGGCAAGGCGCACTAACTGGATACAAACCTCATGCCCAGCGCATTCGCCGTTGCCGCGTGGTGCGGCTACCAATCGTTGACGAGACGCCCGCGTCCATGCGCGCCCTCGTTCTCTGCAATTCGTTCCTTACTTTGGCAACTGACCTTTCAAGACAATAACGGGAGGGAAACCCTTTGAACGACAAGATTAGAAATTTTTCAATCATAGCGCACATAGACCACGGCAAATCGACTCTGGCCGACCGCCTGATAGAAATGACGGGCACCGTCGAAAAGCGCGAAATGAACGAACAATTTTTGGACAACATGGAGCTGGAACGCGAACGCGGCATCACAATCAAGGCGCAGACCGTTCGCCTCAAGTACACCGCCAAAGACGGCGAAACTTATCTGCTGAACTTAATCGACACACCCGGCCACGTCGACTTCACCTACGAAGTATCGCGCAGTCTCGCAGCGTGCGAAGGTGCTTTGCTCGTCGTGGACGCCACTCAAGGCGTGGAGGCTCAAACGCTGTCGAACGTCTACCTTGCGCTCGAACATGACCTTGAAATCGTGCCCGTCATTAACAAAATCGATTTGCCCAGCGCAGATGTCGAACGCGCCCGCGAAGAAATCGAAGAGGCAGTAGGTTTGGACGCAAGCGACGCCGTTAAATGCAGTGCGAAGACCGGCGAAGGTGTCGACGAAATTTTGGAGGCGATTGTCCAAAGAATCCCGCCACCCGAAGGCGACAGCTCTAAGTCCTTGCAAGCCTTGATTTTCGATTCGTATTTCGATTCTTACAAGGGCGCAGTGGCTCACGTCAGGATTTTCGACGGCACAGTTCGTAAGGGCGACAGGCTCAAGCTTTTGGCGACGGGCAAGGAATTCGAGGCGACCGAGCTTGGAATTTTCGCGCCGAACATGACGGAGCTTGACGAACTCTGCGCGGGCGAAGTCGGCTACATTTGCGGCAGCCTCAAAGATGTGCGCGACGTTCGTGTCGGCGACACCGTCACCACGGCTCAAAAACCCGCCGAGGCATTGGCGGGCTACCGTGCGCCTGTGCCCATGGTTTTTTGCGGACTTTACCCCACAGACAGCGTCGACTACGACAACCTTAAGGACGCGCTGGAAAAACTTCAGCTGAACGACGCCGCCCTTGTCTACGAGCCCGAAACGTCCGCCGCCTTGGGCTTCGGTTTCCGTTGCGGCTTTTTGGGCTTGCTTCACATGGACGTCATTCAGGAGCGGCTTGAGCGCGAATACAAGCTGAAAATCGTCACGACTGCGCCGAGCGTCGTCTATCGCGTGCACAAGACCAACGACGAGGTTTTGACGATTGATAACCCTGCCGCCTTGCCGCCCGCCACCGAAATTAAATTCATCGAAGAGCCCATGGTCAAAGCGACCGTCATCGTTCCGAGTGATTATATCGGCGCGGTAATGGAGCTTTGTCGGGACAAGCGCGGCACCTACCGCAGCATGGACTACATCGACAAGACCCGCGTCATGATTGTCTACGAAATGCCGCTCAACGAAATTATCTACGACTTCTTCGACAAGCTCAAATCTATGACGCGCGGCTACGCAAGCCTGGACTACGAGCTGTCCGACTACAAGGAAAGCGACCTTGCCAAGCTGGACATCCTGCTCAACGGCGATTTGATTGACGCGCTTAGTTCAATCGTTCACCGCACGCGCGCCGCCAAAATCGGCAGGATTCTTGCTTTGAAACTCAAGCGGCTCATTCCCGAACAGCTTTTCGACATTCCCGTTCAAGCGGCCATCGGCGGCAGGATTATCGCGCGCGAAACCGTTAAGGCTCGGCGCAAGGACGTGTTGGCGAAGTGCTACGGCGGCGACGTCTCTCGCAAGCGCAAACTCCTCGAAAAGCAAAAGGCCGGCAAGAAACGCATGAAGGCAGTCGGCAGTGTCGAATTGCCCCAAGAGGCTTTTATGGCAGTGCTGACCGTCGGTGACGAAGAGTGACGACCTATGGCGGACAACAGGCAACGAAAACTAATTCCTACTAGTCCCTAGTCCCTCGTCCCTAGTCCCTAAAAATCGACCGAAGGGAGATTTTTTCATGGCGGGCAATAAAAACCTCAACGCCGCCGCGCGCGACAAGAACGACGAATTCTATACCCAATACGGCGACATCCAGCGCGAACTCAATTGCTACTACGAATACGACGAAAATTTTCTGCGCGGCAAGACCGTCCTGCTGCCTTGCGACGACCCCGAATACAGCAACTTCACCAAGTTTTTCGCGGCGAACTTCGGACTTTACGGCTTGAAGAAACTCATCTCCACCAGTTACGCCTCTCAAAGGAAAAAGTTCATCTACAAGCCCATGCGCAACCTCTTCGACGACGACGACCTGCCGCAATTCGACGCCTCCAAGGATTTTTATCACGGCAGAATTTATACCCTCGAAGCCGCCGATTTCGCCAACGTCAGCCACGAATTCTACGCGCTAAAGAATTGGCGATACCTCGAAGGCGACGGCGACTTTCGCTCCGCCGAAGTCAAACGCCTCCGCGACCAAGCCGACGTCATCATCACCAACCCGCCCTTCAGCCTCTTCCGCGACTTCCTCAAGTGGATTCTCGACGCCAAAAAGCAATTCCTCATCATCGGCAACATAAACTGCATCACTTACAAAGAAGTCTTCCCGCTGATTAAGGAAAATAAAATTTGGCTCGGCAACGGCATGGGCAGATGGATTTCTGGTTTTCTCGTTCCCGACGGTTACGAACTCTACGGCACGGAGGCTCGCGTCGACGAAGACGGCAACCGTATCGTAGCGACCAATCAATGCCTGTGGCTGACCAATATCGAACACGGGCGGCGGCATCAACCGCTTAAACTTATGACTTATGCCGACTGCGAACAATTTCACCCAAAAGTAAAAGACACGGGCTTTCAACGCTACGACAACTACGACGCCATCGAAGTGCCCGCCACCGACGCCATTCCCCGCGACTACGACGGCGTCATGGGCGTGCCGATAACTTTCCTCGACAAGTATTGCCCCGAACAATTTGAAATTCTCGGTCACACTTCGGCGAACGACTTAAGCCCGGCGGTTGAGGCGTTGCGCACCGACCCGAAAAATCGCAATCGCGGCTTGATAAACGGGCAGATAAAATACGACAGGGTTTTGATACGGAGGCGGCAACAATGACATTGCGAAACAAACTTAACCTTGACAATGCCGTTGAGTTGGCGCGGGCGGAAGAGCGAATCAGCAAGCAACGAGCGATACAACTTTGGCAAAGCGACGAACTGAAAAATTTTCGGGCGGGGACGTTTGAAACGCTGGCTTACATTCATAAGCGGCTGTTCGAGGAAATTTATTACTTCGCGGGTCAACTTCGCGACGAGAACATCAGCAAGGGTCATTTCCGCTTCGCCTCTGCGCTTTACCTTGCCCAGGCGGTTTTGAGCGTCGAGAAAATGCCGCAGGAAAGTTTTGAGCAAATCGTTGCCAAGTACGTCGAAATGAACGTGGCGCATCCTTTCCGCGAAGGCAACGGGCGAAGTATGCGGCTTTGGCTTGACGACATTTTGCGGCGCGAAATCGGACGCGTCGTTGATTGGAGCCGCGTGGACAAGAACGACTACTTGCAGGCAATGGAGCGCAGTCCGATTAACGATTCGGAGATAAAAGCCCTGCTTGCCGCCGCCTTGACCGACAAAATCAACGACCGCGAAATTTTCATGAAGGGTCTGGACGCAAGTTATTTCTACGAAAATTATTATGCATATCGGAGCGAGGAGCTAAAATGAAGACGACACTTAGGACGGATTGGACGATAGGCGAAATATTTTGCCGCAGACGACGCGCAGGGGTTGCCGCACTACTTCAGAACGATGCCCGCCGCCGAGCGCGAAAAATATTCGGGAGCGTTCGTGACGGCGGCGACATCAGCGAGCTTGAAACTTACGAGGACTTTTAACCAATGATTTACATTCACATACCGTTTTGCTTGCGGAAGTGTCACTACTGCGCGTTCAACTCAAAAGTCGGCGACGCATCCGAGCGGGCGGCTTACGTCGACGCTTTGATTCGGGAAATCAATCTGCGCGGGCAACGTGAGGCGGTCGAGACGATTTATTTCGGCGGCGGCAGCCGCTTTAAAAGCGGCGGAACAGTTAGCGCGCTTCAACTATCCGATAAAGGAAAGGTTATAGCCGCGTCGGAACGAAATGCATGCGCATTTCTAGTCCACTCAATGCACGCGGAAGCGGTCGAGACGATTTATTTTGGCGGCGGCACCCCCACGACGTTGACGCTTGCCGAGCTGGAAAAAATTATCTGCGCGGTCGAAAAAAGTTTTGACGTTGCGAGCGGCGCGGAGGTCACGATTGAGGCGAATCCCGGCACGGTCGACGCGGCATATCTGCGCGGGCTGAAGGCATTGGGCTTTAATCGGCTGAGCTTGGGCGTTCAAAGCTTCGACGACGGCTTGCTGAAGATTTTGGGCAGAATACACGATTCGCGAGTTGCGATTGAGACGGTCGGGCTTGCGAAAAATTTTTTTGCCAATGTGAGCGTCGATTTGATGTACGGCTTGCCGAATCAGCGGCTTGAAGACGTTCGCCGAGACTTGAAGCTTGTTGGCGGGCTTGACGTTCAGCATGTGTCGATTTACGGGCTTGAAGTCGAGGAGGGCACGAAATTCTTTGAGCTTGCCCGCGCAGGTCGGCTTGCCCTGCCCGCCGAGGACACTTGCGCCGATATGTACGACTTGATAACCGAGACGTTGCCCGCGCAGGGCTTTCGACGCTACGAGATAAGCAACTTTGCCCGCGAAAATTTTTTCAGCCGTCACAATGTCGGCTACTGGACGGGCAAGCGGTATTTCGGCTTCGGAGCGGGCGCGCACGGCTTCGACGGCAAACTTAGGACTTCAAACGAGCGCGACGTTGCCGCTTACATAAAAAAAATCTGCGCGGGCGAGAGCGTTTCGACGATTGAGGAGGTCGTCACGCGGCGTGCAGATATGGAAGAATTTTGTTTCCTTGGCTTGCGCATGGTCGAGGGCATTTCCGCGCAGGCTTTTGCCGAAAAATTCGGCGAGAGTATCTTTGACGTATTCGGCGGTGTCATCGCGAAGAATCGGCGGCTTGGCTTGCTTGCGGTCGACGGCGACAGGATTCACTTGACGCGGCGCGGCATGAGCTTGGGCAATGAAGTTTTCGCGGACTTTCTGCTTTAGGAAAGGAACGGCGCAACAATGCTGACGATAAACGAGCCGAAACTGAAACCTGCGGCAACATCTTCGCGAGCAACCAGCGGCACACGAGCGACGGGCTTGCCGTTGTAGCGCAGGACAGCTTCACCCAAAACCGCGCCCGCGTCAATGCCTTCGCCCGCGTCGATAACCTTGGGCAGTTCGTAAGTCACTTTGAGGAGCTTGGAGTCTTCGCCCGCCATTAGCGGAAAGTTCAAATCCTCTTCGACGCCCGCGCGGACAGTAGCCTTTTTGCCGCCGCGCACGAAAACAGTTCTTTCGACGCGTTCCTTGCTTATGCCGTTTACCATGCGGACGCGTTCAAAGCCGTAGTTTAGCATGTTGGAGGCGTCGTCGAAGCGCGTGTCGTGGTCGGGCGAGTGCATAACCACCGCAATCAGTTCGACTTCGCCGCGCTTGGCAGAGGCACTTAGGCAACCGCCTGCCGCCTTCGTCCAGCCCGTCTTGATGCCGTTTGCGCCCTTATACTTGCCCAAAAGTTCGTTGGTGTTGTTGAGTTCCGCCCACTTGTCCTTGGGGTAAATCCAATGAATCGACGTGCGCCGCGTCCCGACAATTTCGCGGAAAGTTTCATTCTTCATGCAGTAGACGGCAATGCGCGCCATATCGGCCGCCGTCGAGTAGTGCGCGGGGTCGGGCAAGCCGTTCGGGTTGGCGAAGTGCGAATGCTTGCAACCGATTTGCTTGGCCTTGGCGTTCATCATGTCGACGAAATCGGCTACCGTGCCGCCTATGCTTTGAGCCAAGGCGACCGCGCCGCCGTTTTCGGAAACAAGCATGACGGCAGTAATCATATCGCGCGCGCTGACGGAATCGCGGGCAGTCCAATCAAGCGTATTGTCTTCAGTCAAGACAGCCGTCTGATTCATGGGCACTTCCTGCGACGGGCTTGACTTTTCCAGCGCGATGGCGCAAGTCAACATTTTGGTCATACTTGCCGGCTCGCGTTCGAGGTCGGCATTTTTTTCGTAGATGATTCGTCCCGTCGAAGCCTCCACCAAGATAGCCGAGTCCGCCAAGACTTTTGGCTCGCCCGCCGCCTGCGATATCGAACTCATTGCCAACGCGACGCAGAAAATTGCCGCCGTCAAAAAATTTTTCATGCGTGCCTCCCTAAACGCTAAAGGCGGAAGCTTTTACACCTCCGCCTTGAAAATTCTTTATTGGTCGGAACGACGAGATTTGAACTCACGACCCCTACCACCCCAAGG
>CAMJMR010000088.1 GCA_946407095.1 uncultured Selenomonadales bacterium
AGACGGCGGTTACCGTGGGACTTTCGTTTACGAAGCTCACAAATATTTCGGTTTGAGAGTAGAGATAAGTAAGAAGTTAAAGCCGCACGGCTGGCAAGTATTGCCAAAGCGGTGGATAGTGGAGCGGACTTTTTCTTGGCTTAATCACTCTCGGCGACTTAGCAAAGACTACGAGCTGACGGTTGCTTCTGCCGAGACCTTGATTAAGATTTCTCATATTCACACTTTGCTTAAACGTTTATGAACACTGATTCTAAAAATTAAAATCAATCGAAACGCCGAACCGAAGCCGACAAATCCAATTTACACACCCCCTTGCAAAGGAATGAACTTTATGGAAGATAAAACTCTCGACAAAAAAGAATTCGCCGACAAGTCACGGATAATCATCGTGACGGGCATGAGCGGCAGCGGTAAGACGCAAGCTTGCCGCTACCTGGAAGACCTGGGCTATTTTTGCGTAGACAACTTGCCGCCCGTCTTCATTCCAAAATTCGTGGAGCTGTGCACGCACGCGGCGAATCAGTTCAACAAAATGGTTTTCGTCGTCGACACGCGCAGCCGCGAATTTTTTGACGACCTCGTTCAAGTGCTAGACGACATGGACAAAGCGAATCAAGATTACGAAATGCTTTTCATGGACGCGGGCGACGACGTGATTATTCGCCGCTACAAGGAAACGCGCCGCCGCCACCCCATGGCGCCTTCCACGCGCATTTCCGACGGCGTCTTCAAGGAGCGCAAAAGGCTTGAAGGCGTGCGCTCGAAGGCGACTTACATTATCGACACGTCCAACTTATCGCGAGCTGAATTGCGCGAAAAAATTCAGCGGCTGTTCGGCACGGGCGACGGCGACGCCATGAGCATATCGGTTTTGTCGTTCGGTTTTAAGTTCGGGATGCCGCTCGACGCCGACATGGTGCTTGACGTGCGTTTTCTGCCGAATCCCTTTTACGTCCCCGAAATGCGCCACAAAAGCGGAAGCGTCCCCGAAGTTGCCGCCTATATCGAAGAAAAGCCCGTCACGCAAGATTATCTCAAGCGGCTTGATTCGTTCGTCGATTTCCTTGTTCCGCAATACATTCGCGAAGGCAAAAGTCAGCTGGTTATCGCGATAGGCTGCACGGGCGGTATGCACCGCTCGGTTTTCGTTGCCAAGCACATTTACGACTTGCTGTCCAAAAAAGGTTACGCCGTCAATCTGGAGCACCGCGACTTGATGAAAAACGACGTCTGGGAAGTCTAGGGAGCGGCTCATGTTTCATTTATTGAAGTGGTTTTATCCCGGCATGAAAATGAAACGCTGGCTGATGTTGTTCGCGGTCGGCGTCATGCTGTTCAGCTTCGGAGTTGCGCTTGCCATTAACTATGAATATCTGGGGCGCGCCGAAGAAGAAATTTTCATGCTGGTTTGGCGGACGTTCGGTAGCTACAATTACGCGGCTACTATGGTTATCGGCGTCGTCATCGTGATAATCGGCGCGTGTATTATGATGTACTCGACGCGCTCTATCATTCGCTCGATAATCGCCGTATTGATTCCCGACCGCTCGGAAAGCATCGTCGACATGATTTATCAAGAGCGCAAACTCGGACGCGGCCCCGCAGTCACGGTGATAGGCGGCGGGCACGGGCTTAGCGTCCTCCTGCGCGGCATAAAGACGGCCACGAATAACGTTTCGGCGGTGGTGACGGTGGCTGATGACGGCGGCTCTTCGGGACGCCTGCGCGAAGAACTAGGAATAATTCCGCCGGGCGATTTGCGGAATTGCCTGGTTGCGCTCGCCGATACCGAACCGCTCATGGAAAAGCTTTTGCAACACCGTTTCGGCGGCAACAGCGCGCTTGCGGGTCACAATTTCGGGAATTTGTTTATCGCGGCAATGAACGAAGTCACGGGCGATATGGAGACCGCGCTCAAGGAAACGTCGAAGGTTTTGGCGGTCAGAGGGCGCGTCATTCCCGCCAGCAAGGAACACGTCAGACTTGATGCCTTGATGACGGACGGCACCGTTGTCGAGGGCGAATCGCAAATCCCCGAAGCCCACAAGAAAATTCGCCGCGTCCGCTTGTTCCCGAAAAAAGTTCCTGCAGTCCCCGCCGCCCTTGAGGCGATTGAATCGGCCGACGCGATTGTCTTGGGGCCGGGCAGCCTTTACACCAGCATCATGCCCAATCTTTTGGTTGACGGCGTCGCCGACACGTTGAAGAAGTCGAAGGCTATTAAGATTTACATCTGCAACGTCTTGACGCAGCCCGGCGAAACCGACAACTACACCGCCGCCCAGCACGCCAAAGCTATCTTAGACCACACGGGGCACGGCGCGATTGATTATGTGCTTGTGAACTCCGCGCCGATTCCCGAAAGCATGTGGCAAGGCACGGGCGCCACTCCCGTCGAAATTGACGAGGACAAGATTAACGCGTTGGGCATGGGGCTTATCAAGGCCGATTTGATGAGCGAAACGCAGGCGGGACGCCACGACCCCGATAAGCTCTGCGCGGCGGTCATGAAGATTATCTACAGCATGGGAGGCAAGGATTGAATGCCGTCGTATGCCCAGGAAGTCAAAGACGAGTTGGCGCGCAAGTTCGACAAGCGGCGCGATTGTCAGCGCGTCGAGCTGATTGCCTTGCTGAAAGGCGGCGCAAAAAAAATTGACGGGCGCATTGAGTTCAGCAACCCCAATGCCGCCGTCGCCCGAAAGGTTATCACGTTGGCGAAAAAATTTTTCCCCGTCGTCAAGCCCGAAGTCGCCGCCGTCCGCCGTAAGACCTTGCTAAAAGATTTGCGCTATGTCGTCCGATTTATCGCTGTCGCCGATGTGATGACGTTCTTTGAGCCGCCCGACCTTGACGAGACGCTGAAGCGCACGCGATTCAAGGTTGCCTATCTGCGCGGCGCGTTTTTGGCGCGGGGCATGGTCAATCGTCCCGAAAAAGAATATTTCCTGCAAATAGGCACGACCAAGGCGGAGGCTCTGTTTCTGCAAAGGCTGATGATTGATTTGGAATTCAACGCGGGCTTTCGTCAGCGCAGAAACGAATTCCTTGCCTTCCTGCGCGGCGGCGATGACATTTGCGATTTCTTGGGCATGACGGGCGCGGAAAGTGCTGTTGAACGCTTTGAAGTCGCGCGCAACCTTAAGGAAGTCCGCATGCAAGTCAATCGCGTCGTCAACATGGAGACCGCCTCGCTGAACAGGTCAATCGAAGTCGCGCAACGTCAGCTTGCCGATATAAAAATCCTAACGACCAACAAAGTCCCCGTCAATCACACGTTGCGGGAGGCGATTAAACTTCGCACGGAAAATCCTACCGCCACCGTCGGCGAACTTGCCGAAAAAATTTCGATAACCGGCGCGGCTCTTGCGGCGCGCTTCAAAAAGATTCACGACTTGGCGGAAAAATTCAGGAAGTAACGAATTGGAGGAAAAGATATGAGTGGCTTGAGTGCCGCCTTCACGACAGATTTTTTAATTTCATTCGCGCTCGTTGCGACGATTTTTGTAATGCTCGGTCTCATAATCAATTTGTATTCGGAGCTGTCGAACATAAAGACGCGCTACAAAAGGATGATGACGGGCTCGGAGGGTGACAGTATCGAACACATGCTGTCGAAGCACACATCTGAAGTCAACGCCGTTGCCAATGAGCAAATGAGAATGGACAACAGGATTTCCAAGCTTGAAGACTTTGCAAGCGGCTCGTTGGCGCACGTGGCGGTTATACACTTCGATGCCTTTGAAAAGACCGGGCAGAATTTGAGCTGGTGCGTCGCGCTCCTCGACAGGAACAAAAACGGCGTCGTCATCTCGACGATTTGCGGTTTGGAAAGCGAACGCTCCTACGCCAAGCCGATTGAGGACGGGCGCGCGCCTTCGGGCTACAAGCTCACTCGCGAAGAGGAACAGGCACTTAGCCAAGCAATGAGGAATTAGGGGCTGTTGGCAGTTTTATCAACTTTCTTTTGCTCACCCAAAAGACCCGCTTTAAAAGCGGGGGAACAGTGTGGAAACTGTTCAGCCCCTTAAGCCGTCGAGAAGTTTAAGCGTATCATTTGGATGCAACGTCACGTTGCCCGCCCGTCCATGGGCGGCCTCTAAATACGCGGCGCGCTTTTTTTACCAACAATCCAAAGGAGGAATGATTTTGGCAGATACAGACACTAAACCTTCAAAGCCGTCCGATAAAGTCGAAAGCTACCTTATCAGCATAAAGGGCGGCAACAAAGACCGAACGATTAAGCTGTCGTCGGGGATGTTCCGCTTCGCCGTGGCAAGCGTGATTCTCGGCGGCCTGTTGCTTGTCGGCACGGGCGCATATTCCTTTTACAGCACCATGCGTATGCAACGCGACGCCGCAACCATTCACGAAATTGAACAGGCGGCAGAACTTCGTCAGGAACAACTTTTGACGCTGTCGAAGAAGGCGGCCACCCTAAGCGAAACGATTCAGAACCTCGCGCAACAAGAACAGGAATTGCGCATTCAAGCGGGGCTCAATCCTCCCAAGGACGACGCACCCATTGACGCGTTGCTTGAAAGCATTCAGGCCGACGCCGACGCCAACGCTCAACCCGTCGAAGAGACTTCAGCGGAGGAAACGACGACTGAAGAGCCGCCCGCGCAGGAAGAAACCTCGGACGCCGAACACAACGGGCAAGGCGGTCCTGTTGAAGAGCTTGACATTGTCGACGTGTCGGAAGCTTTGGATATGTTGGAAGTCAAAGTCAGCACGCGCAAGGAAAGCCTCGACGACTTCCAAAACTCTTTGAAGCAACAGCGCGAACAAATGGCGCGCGGCGCGGCTGTCGCAAGCGGCTATTCCCCGAACTTTGAAAGCTATTCGGGAACGTCCGGCAATGTCCAATTCGATTTCGCAAACGGCTTGCCAGTTATCCCTGCGGCGGGCTCGATTCCTGCACCGGGCTCATTCCCGTTCGACCCGCGGCTCGTGGGCGGCAGCGGTGCGGCCGATTCTCATATCCCGTCGATTTGGCCGACTACGGGCGTTGTCTCGTCGCCTTACGGTTTGCGCTGGGGCGGCACCGACTTCCACCCCGGTATGGATATCGCTAACGACATGGGCACGCCGATTGTCGCCACGGCTGACGGCATTGTCGAATATGCGGGCTGGAATTCGGGCGGCTACGGCAACATGGTTGACATCAATCACGGCAACGGAATTATGACGCGCTACGGGCACGCCTCCCAAGTCGTCGTCAGCACAGGGCAGCACGTCAAGCGCGGGCAACTTATCGCCTACATGGGCTCGACGGGCTTCAGCACGGGTCCTCACGTCCACTACGAAGTCCACGTGAACGGCAACCGCGTCAATCCTATCAGCTACCTTTAAGCTTTGATAAAAAATTACCCTCCGCGAAGGAGGGTTTTTTGTTTGGAAAAGTGATTCGATTCGCCGAAAAGTGTTCCTGTGAATATCGCCATTGTCGTCGACGAAAAAATTTTATCGGAGGCGTCGAAATTGTCCTGCGCGTTTACATCAGAAAATTTTGGTCAGAATACGAATCAAGAATCCATATCGAATTTTTTCAGCGCGCGAAAGAGTATCTTACCTTCTTCAGCCCGCAAAATTATCAGCTGGTGATTCTCGGCGTCAACATGAAGGACATCGCCTCGTTTATCCGCGCCAACGGCCACAGTGACGTTAAAATTTTTTTCTTGAACGACAGCGCGGAGGATTGACATGAAGATTGCGCTTGTCGACGACGAGCCGAACGAACTTGCCGCCGCCGAATTCGCCAAGACTTTCGAGAACATTTTCCAAAAGCTCTGCGCGAAGAATCCCGAACTGATTATCAACGTCGACGGCGTGGAAATTTCCGTTCCCTACCGAAATATTTTCTACGTCGACATCGAAGACGGGCACAAGCTTTGCGTCAGCCTCGCCGACAAAAAATTCGTCACCGCCGACAGCTATGCCGACATTGCCGACGCTTTGTTGCAGGACGAACGTTTTCTTGGGTTCTACCACCGAATCATTATCAATATGGATTACGTCAAGCTCATCAAGGAGGACGACTTCATTTTGATTAACGACGCCGCTATCCCGATAAGCAAGCGCAAGAAAAAGGATGTCAAAGTCAAATATCTGCGCTACTTCGCGAACAAGTAGGGGGTTGCTAACAGTTAAGGTAAAGTTATAAAATATTATAAAACTCTGTTGATTTTTGAAGGTTTTTTTGATAGAATATCTTAGGGGGTGGACTTCTTGAGATATTTCACAATCAAT
>CAMJMR010000089.1 GCA_946407095.1 uncultured Selenomonadales bacterium
TGTTTTACTTGCTTCTGTCGTTATTCACTTTTAATTTACCAACAACCCCTAGCAATGGATTGAAAAAATTGCGCGAGCATTTGCGAGGTTGTGTAAAGCCCGGTTTGCCGAATCGACGGAATAACTACTGAGCAAATCCAATCGGAAAATTCTTCGGCGGCAGGCATCTTGCTCCGTAAAATAAGCTTATACAAGCCTGCCTCGTCGATGAGAATTGTACTTTGCGCTCCGCCTTTAGGAAGGAATTATCCGTTCAGACTTTTTAAATTTGTCGGGAACGTGGTCGCGCAGTGCTTTTTGCGGATTGGTGTACTTCAACGCCTTCGCAATATCTATGCCTACGAACCACATTTTGCCATCAATCATGACGACGCGAACCTTCCCGAATTGCTCGTGCTCAAAGAACCCGGGCTGCCCTTCCGTAACGGGGCTCATTTCTGTACAAAAATCGATAGCGTCGTCGTCAGTGACTTCAACTTTGACGAGAAAATAAGTTTCCGCCAGAATTTTAAAGGCTTCCCAAGCCTTAGCGGTGTTGAGCATTTTGGCTTGGAGTTCGGCACCGCCGACCGTCCAAAAGAATACTCTGCGAGCCTTAGGCGAAATTTGCATTTGAGGATTGTTCATGCGCAATTTGCTAAGGTCTTTGCCCGCGACAACGACATAGTGAACGCCTTCGATAAAGCCTGCGTTTTTCCTGCGAAAATTGTCAAAAATCTGATGCTCTTCGCAATCGTAATACTCGATGAGGCGCGCAGTCCTAAGGACACGCTCGCCGTTCCATTCGAGGGGGACAGGGGGGTGAAAATTTTCCATAAGGTGGTCTCCTTTCTGCGCAAAACTTGACAAGGGCAAGCTCCGCGCCTATAATCAGCGTAAACAAGTCCTAGCGCCTTTTGCGTTAGCGCATATATAGGAATTCAGAAGCATTATAAGCGCGTAGCTCGGATTTGTCAAACAGATGATGAATCTGTGGCCGCGCGAAGCGGCTTTTTAAATGAAAGGACAAGCAGCCTCCCGCCGGAAAACGGGAGGTTTTTAGTTGCAAGGTAGTAGCCTTGCGTTTGAGCGTTGGAGGTGTCGAAATGGACAATCGCGCAGAATTGAAACGGGGGCTTGCCGCCTACCTTGCCGAGAAAACTGCCGCCGCGCCGTTGCGTCCGATAATTTTGGGCAAATTAATCAGTCACGCCTTGCCCGGCGGCGCGGGTGCCCTTGGAGCCGTCGCGTCCGTGAGCACGCCCGCAATGCTTGCCAATGCCTTTGCCCGCCGCCTGTTTGAGAAGGTAGCGAAGAATGAGGGCGAAACTTTTTCCGAAATGCTGACGCGCTTGGCCGAAGAGAGCGGCGAAAAAAATTCGGTCATCTACACCCGCGCCAATATCGACCGCCAACTTTTTTCCAAAATCAAAAAGAACAAGGACTATCAGCCCAGCAAGGATACAGCCGTTGCCCTTGCGCTTGCCTTGAAGCTCGACTTCGCCAATGCGAAAGATTTTCTTGCGGCGGCGGGCTACGCGCTGACCAACTCGACGCGTGACTTGATAATTTCATTCTTCATGGAGAACAAAATCTTCGATACCTTTCTGCTTGACGACTGCCTTGCGGAATACAAGCAGGCGTGTCTTTTCGGGCGTTGAGAAAATTTTTTTTGTCGCCTTGCCGTTGACAACAAACGCGGACTTTTGGCGTATTATGATGTCGTGAAGGGGGCAAACAAAATGATTCTTACCCAAAACGTTATCGGTCAACAACCTAAGTTAAAGCTCGCGGAAAGGGGACTCAATGGCGCGGCTTTCGGAGTGATAGTCGGCGGCATGGTCGGCTCGGAGCTGGGCAAAAAGTTCGCGGGCAAAGTCGGCGGTGTCGCTCTGGCAATTCCCGGCGCGGTTATCGGCGGCGTCTTCGGCGGCTTGTTCGGCGTCGAAGTTCCCGCGTCGATGATTTCCGTTCCTGTTGTGTGAAGGAGGCAATTTGATATGAAACGCGAAAACGAAACCGAAGGCACGCTCGGCGGCATTGTGACGGGCGCAGTCGCAGGATTCCACTTGGGCTCGAAAATCGGGATTGTCGCGGGGCCGTTGGGCGGCATAGCGGGCGGCATTCCCTGCGCGATTCTCGGCGGCATAATCGGCGGCTTGACGGGCAACAAAATCGGCACCGAAATGGACAGGAAGTCGGAAAGGAGTTTTTGGCAATGAACAACCTCACCGAAATAGTTTTCATCCTCGACCGTTCGGGCTCTATGTCGGGGCTCGAAAGCGACACAATCGGCGGCTTCAACTCGATGATTAAACAACAGCAAGCCGAAACCGAAGGCAAGGCGTTGGTCTCGACGATTCTTTTCAATGAAAGGTCAAGCGTCCTGCACGACCGCTTGCCGCTCGAAAAGATTGAGCCGTTGACGGACAAAGATTATCGCGTCGGCGGCACGACCGCTTTGCTCGACGCCGTGGGCGATGCCGTCAAGCACATCAAAAACATTCACAAATACGCTCGCGAAGAAGACCGCCCGCAAAAAACTTTGTTCGTCATAACGACGGACGGCTTTGAAAACGCAAGCCATAAGTTCAGCTACTCCGAAGTCAAGCGGCTTATCGAACAGCAAAAGGAACTCGGCTGGGAATTCGTTTTCCTCGGCGCGAACATCGACGCGGCGCAAGTCGCAGAGCACATCGGCATAAGCCGCCAAGACGCCGTCGACTATCTCGCTGACGATATCGGCACGCAAAAAGTTTACGCCTCAATGAGCAGGCGCATGTCCATGGCTCGTTCCAGACCGCCGACAGCACCTCCCGCGAAGGACGACACTTGGCGCGAAGAACTCGACGAAGATTTTAAGAGCCGCAAGAAATAAATCGCGGTCGGCTACAAAATTTAAAGCGTCTCTCCGTTTCGGAAGGACGCTTTTTGTTTGCCGTGGCTGTTGGTAAATTGAGTTTGTCGTTAGTATCAACTTTTCTTTGACTGGCCAAAGAAAAGTTGCAAAAGAAAGCCACCACTGCGCGTGGGGCGGAAACCGACCACTTGTCCAGCGTCCGCGCAACCCGAAGCCGCTTGTGCCGGCAAAAAAACTTCCATGTTTTTGTTGCCGGCGGCCGCCATCCATGGCGGCCTCTGTCCCTTGCTACTCGCTCGTCACACTTTACTGACAACCCCTTAAAAATCGTAGCGGACGCCGACGAACAGCCCGCTAAAATCAAAGTTGCCAACCTCGCCGCCGCGTCGCAATTTGAAATCAATCTGCCGCCAACCCGCGCTTATCGCAAAGTCTCTGCGCGGCCAATACTTCAAGCCCGATTCAAAATCCGTGACGTGCGCGCGTCGCCCGAAAGTGAAGCCCGAAAATTGCAAGTAAACATCAAGGCGCGGGCGAATTCGCATGTAAAGATTGACGCCGACGCTCGGCAGGACAGCCAAGGATTTTCCACGGTCGTCGACGGCATTCAGCGCAACGCTCCATTCAAGCCCCGTGCCCATCAGCGAAAAAATTTCTCTGTCGACTTTGAACTTGACGAACGCGCCGTCCTTGCGTATCCAATCGGCCGAAACGTTCTTGTACTTCAACAGGAATTCGGGCGTCGTGTCGTGCTTGAAGACTCGCGCCTCCGCGCTGAAGTCAAACCTTTCCTGCTTGACGCTCGAAATGCCCTCGTCGACTTCGGGCGAAACTTCCTCGGCAAAGGCAGTGCTTATCGGCAAAATCATCGCCGCCGCCAAAAGAAAACATCCCGTGAGGCGTTTCATGCGCTTAGAAAAGTTTCCCTATGCCAATGCCGCCGCCAAACGAAAATTTCTCCGTCCCCGGCAAATTCCCCGGCAAACCGGGCGGCAAAAAAGATTTGTCGGTCTTGCCCTTGATTATGACTTTGTCGACGTACTTGTTGACGCGCTTTGAAATGCGTTTCGCCGAATCTTGAACCGACTCGATATAAGCTTGCGTCCAGGCGTCGTCGTATTCTTTGCTCGGCTTGCGGTGCTTGACGGCTTGACCCGTGAAGTGTTCTTGCCAAAGGATTTGCCCCGTCTCGACGCTGATAAATTGCAGATTGACGACGGTGTTCAACGCGGTGCGTTTCGTCTCGATAAAGCCGCCGAGACCGATGCCCAAGCCGATACGACGCAAGGTTTTGTCACGCGATTTGTTGCCCGAACCGGCAAACGCGGTTGCCGTGCCCAACGCGCTGAAAATCGTCGACATGGTTTTATCTTCGACCTTCGTGGTGCCCAAGGCAAGGACTTCGCAACGAATGACGTAAGCCGCGCCCGCCTCTTTGTAAGCTGCGGCGTCGAAGTTTTCGGGCGTGTCCGAAGGCGCGGGCAACTCCACGGCGTCGAAAATCAGCAGTTCACCGAAATTTGGCGCGGGCGATTGTTTGTCGGCAGTGACATCCTCGTCTTTGACCGCTCCGTTGTCAAAAGCCTTGTCGCTTTCGCCGATGACCTTTGTGTCGACGATGTTCAAAAGATTTTTCTCGACGAGCTTATCGCGCAAGAAAGTTTCCAAGTTCTGTGCGGTATCAAGTTCCTTGTGCCGCGAAGTGTCTTTTATTTCGACGGCAACCTTTATGCGATCTTCTTCGGGCAAGCCCTTGTTTTTGGCGGACGCCGCGCCCTGCACGCTCAACAACAGTGCCAAGCAGATAAAAAAAATTTTCCGTAACATGAATGCCCTCACCTCCGAAATTTTGGGAAAATTATACGACAGGCGGGCAATTCGTGACAAGACGGGCAAAAATTTTTTCGGCGGCGAATTTCTATTCAAGCCGTCAAAAAAGCCCCGTGTGAGCAGCACGGGACTTTTTTCAAGCGTATGTGTATTATATTTTAGGAGAGCTTTAACGAAAGCCTGGACGCAGTATAGCACGGCTGATAACGTTTATCAAGTGCTTTGAAAAATTTTTTTTTGCCGCCCGCTGACGGAATGCCCGCTTCAGCCGCGCAGATTGACTTCGCCGCCGCCCTTGCCGTCACGATAAATTTCCGCCGCCAATTTCAGAGCCCTTTCGTAAATTTCAAGGCGTTCAGTTTTTACATTGAAATCGCGGTGAACTTCAGCCCAAAATTTTCCGTGACGAATAATTTCGGCGTAAACGTCAAGAGCCTTGCCTCCGTCGGCTTTCAAATCGCCGCAACCTTCCGCGTAAATTTCCGCGATATTCAGCAAAGCTTCCTTGTCGTCGAGTTCGTCGAGCCACTCATAAAATTCAATGGCTTTAAGCCCGTCGGCCTTCAGACCGCCTTGACCGTAGCGATACATTTCGGCGGCAAGTTTCAAGCCTTCAGGGGTTCCGCAGGCGGCACCCTTCGTGAAGTAGTCAAGGGCTTTTGCGCCATCTTGAATGAAGCCCATTTTGCCGTCGCGGCAGAATTTGCCCAAACGAATCGGCGCAAGGGTGTCGCCGAGTTCTGTCGCCTTGTTGAAAAGTTCAATCGCCTTTTCCGAATCCTGCGCGGCAAGTTGAACTTCGCCCAGCTCGTAAATGGCGCGTGCCCGACATTCCGCTTGTTCGGGCTCTTCGTCGGCTATCTCTTCCAAAATTTTCAGCGTGCGTTCGTCGCCTTTGCGGGCGTCCGCGCTCAAATGTTGCGAAAGGGCGTCCGCGCAGGTGTAGTGTACCGACATTGTAATTTCTTCTTTCAAAAGGCGTCGAGCGTGCCAAATGACTCCGAAACCTTTGACACGCCCGACATCAAAAATTTTTGCGGCTTATTGAATTTTTTCGCGCCACTTGGCAGCCTGTTCCTCATCTTGCTCAACGCCTTCGCCGAGTTCGTACATCCACATCAATTTTTTCGCAGCCTCCAGGTGGTAAGGCGTCCTGCCGTCTCCGTCCGAAAAAGTCTTTTCGTAGAACGTGCGAGCCTTCTTGAAGTTTTGGCGCGTCCCTTTGCCCAGGAAGTAAGCATCGGCGACCTTGTAAAGGGCTTTCGGGATTCTGCGCGGCGATTCGTATTCGCTGACCCTTTCAAGCCCGCCGGCAAGCCTGTAGCGTTCCGGAGCGTCGTCAAGATTTTTTTCGCAACCTTCGCCGTCCTCCTGCATTTTGGCGGCATAGTAGCGGGCAACGCTGTTGAAGCGCATCACTCCGAAGAACGGCTCCTTAGGGGTTGT
>CAMJMR010000090.1 GCA_946407095.1 uncultured Selenomonadales bacterium
CCCAAGCTTTAATCGATTCCCAAAGCGTGAAAACGACCGGTGCCGTCGAACAAAAAGGCTTTGACATGGGAAAAAAACGAAAGGAGTAAAACGTCAAATCGTCACCGACGATATGGGTTGTCTTTTATCGGTCGTGATTCACAAAGCAAATTTGCACGACACAAAAATAGGTTATTGGGTAGCGGGTTTGGCGACTTTCGCCTATCCGACGTTGAAAAAGATATGCGGAGATGGCGGTTACCGTGGGACTTTCGTTTACGAAGCTCACAAATATTTTGGTTTGCAAGTAGAGATAAGTAAGAAGTTAAAGCCGCACGGCTGGCAAGTATTACCAAAGCGGTGGATAGTAGAACGAACGTTTGCTTGGCTTAATCACTCTCGGCGACTTAGCAAAGACTACGAGCTGACGGTTGCTTCTGCCGAGACCTTGATTAAGATTTCTCATATTCACACTTTGCTTAAACGTTTATGAACACTGATTCTAACATTAATGCGGCTGAAATTTTACTGGAGAGAAAGTTTTTATGCTCAAAAAACTATGTGTAGCCCTCTGCGCGGGTGCGTTGCTGATCGGTGGCTGCGGCGACGAAAAACCAACCGAAACACCCGCCGATAAGCCGCCGCCCGTCGAAGTCAAGCAGGAAGTCTTCGCGACGATAACCGATGACGTCGGCAGGACTGTCACCCTAGGCAAAAGACCTGCGCGGCTCGTCGTGACAAGTGCAAGCTTTTTGGAGCCGTTGCACGCCGTCGGAGGCGATGTCGTCGGACGTCCCGATTCCAAAAACCAAATGCCCGCTTGGGCGAAAGACTTGCCGAGCGTCGGTACAGTCTGGCAAATCGACGTCGAACGCCTCCTTGCCTGCACGCCCGACTTGGTTATCGTCAACAAGGGCATGAACGAAAAACTTTTGCCCGTCCTGGACGAAAACGAAATTCCCGCGCTTGTCGTCGAAATGAAAACCTACGACGACGTGAAACGTGCGCTGAACACTTTCGCGAAACTCAACGGCGACACCGAGGCTGCCGACTTGGCGATTCGGCAAATGGACGACGAAATTCAATCCGTCCTGAGCCGCGTCCCTAAGAACAAGTTGCGCATTGCCATTCTTCATTCGACCGCGCAGGGCTTGACCGTTCAGCTTGACGGGAGTATCGCCGGCTCAATCGCGAAGATGTTCGGCTGGCAAAATGTTGCTTCGGGCATGACGCCGCTCGCGAACAATCCTGACGCCGCGCCCTACAGCATGGAGACGCTTGCCGAGCAAAACCCCGAAGTCATTTTCGTGACGAGCATGGGCGACGCCGACGAGATTAAGGCAAACATGATTAAGGCCGTCGAAGAAAATGCCGCTTGGCAAGCCGTCGACGCGATAAAGGAAAGGCGTCTGTACTTCCTGCCGCAAAATCTGTTCTTGCTTAGTCCGGGGCTGAACTATCCCGCCGCCGTCAAGGTTATGGCGGAGCTGATTTATCCCGACAAAATTTAAGGCTTTTTGGTAAGAAAAAAGTTGCAAGGGACGCGGCCGCCCATGGACGGGCGGCCGTCCGCCGACGCTTTTGCGTGATGCAAAAACCGGCAACGTGACGTTGCATCCGGATATCGCGCTGAAACTTGTCGAAGGCTTAAGGGTGAACGCCGCGTCCACATTGTTCGTCTTTGGGCACGCGAATAGTCAAGCTAAGTGCAACGTAGTGGAAAAATATACTTCTGCGGGTATTCTATAACCCAAACATTTTCTGGGACGGTGATTTAGTTGGTCAACGACTTTTTGTAAGTCTTCCTTGCTAAGGCGCGTGATGCTACCGGCGGAAAGTAGAACTCAACGCCCAACTCCGTCGTTACCTTGCCCTCTGTCAGGGGTTATCGTGTAGAGCGGTTGACACTGAAATACCTCAATGAACGTTTTTGTTCCGGCGTATCCCTGCGTAGATTGCTATCGTCCTGTAACTTATCTGAATCGGATAATTTTCGAGCTTGAGACGATTGGCAATTTGTTCGGGCGGCATTTTTTACGTCTTCGCGTGTAGCAAGTATTCACCACCATTACGATAAACATCTTAGCAGGAAACTATGAGTTTTTCATTGTGTTGCCTTACATTGTACATTCGTGCGTGCAAAAGAAAGTTGATAAGACCGCCGCTTGCCGAATAAAAAAGCCCCTGCAAGGCGCGGGGGTTTTTTATTGCGAAAATATTCTATCCTCTGAAGTGCTGAACCCAATAATGCTTGAACTTTGAATTGGCTTGATAGTAGTAGACGACGCCCAATTCGCGGAAGTCTTTGTTGAGGATGTTGGCGCGGTGCGTCGGGGAATCCATCCACGCATCGACGACTTGCTTTGGCGTGCGCTGACCGCCCGCAAGGTTTTCGCCGAGGATGTGTCCGACTTGCGCCATAGCCGTGAAACATTTCGTGCCGTTCGGACGCGTGTGAGAAAATTTAATCGGTATTTCCCGCGCCCGAATCAACGCGCTTGCCGCCAAGTCATCAGAGAACCTCAAAGGTTGCAAACCGACCCGCGACCGTTCCACGTTGACAAGCCGCAACACCTCCGCCGGAAAGCGCGACGTGTCCTCCTGCCTTTGCCAACGTGACGAGTTCGCCGCCAATGCCGTCGACGCAAAGCCCATTATCACGACCAAGAACGTTGCCGCTGTGATTAATGCGATTCTCTTCATGTCAATCACCTCGCACAGATTGTAATTGCCGATTATTAATTGCCCGTTAGGAAATTTTGCGCCCGCGTGATATAATCCTGCCGCGAAAAGATTTTTTCATTGAGAGGAGAATTTTCCCATGGGTCTGATTCAAGCGGCATTGGCTTCGGCGGGCGGCGTGCTCGGCGACCAGTGGAAGGAATTTATTTACTGCGACAGCCTTTCGCCCGAAATTCTGGTTGCCAAAGGCCACAAGCGCAAAAGCCACAGTTGGAGCTCGAACGACGGCAACGACAACATCATAACCAACGGCTCGCGCATTTCGGTCAACGACGGGCAGTGTATGATGATTGTTCAGCAGGGCAAGGTTATCGACTTCTGCGCCGACAGCGGCGAATACATTTACGACAAATCGACCGAGCCCAGCCTCTTCAACAGCAACAAAACCCTCGCCGAAAACATTCAAGATATTTTCTTCGCCATGAAGGAACGCTTTGCCTTCGGCGGCGACGCCGGCAAGGATGAGCGCGTCTACTACTTCAACACCAAAGAAATCGTCGGCAACAAGTACGGCACGCCCACGCCCGTCCCATTCCGCGTTGTCGACTACAATATCGGGCTCGACGTAGACATTGCGATTAAATGCTTCGGCTCTTACAGCTACCGCATTGTCAATCCGATTCTGTTTTACAAAAACGTCTGCGGCAACGTCAAGGAAACTTACAACCGCTCGGAGATTGACGGGCAGTTGAAGACCGAACTCATGACGGCGTTGCAACCCGCCTTCGCCCGCATTTCCGAAATGGGCATTCGCTACAGTGCCTTGCCCGCGCACACGCAGGATATTGCCGATGCGCTAAACGAGGTGCTAAGCAAAAAGTGGGGCGACCTGCGCGGCTTGCAAGTGGTGTCGTTCGGCGTGTCGAACGTCAGCGCAAGCGAAGAAGATGCCAACATGATTAAGGAAATGCAACGCAACGGCGCGCTTCGCAACCCGGCAATGGCGGCGGCTCACTTGACGGGCGCACAGGCCTCGGCAATGCAACATGCGGCACAAAATTCGGCGGGCGCAATGACGGGCTTCATGGGCATGGGCATGGCGGCTCAAGCGGGCGGCGTCAATGCGGGCAACCTGTTCGCAATGGCACAACAACAACAGCAGGCGGCGGCTCAAGCTCAACAGCAACAGCCTCCCACGTGGAAGTGTACGGCTTGCGGTCACGACGGCAATCGCGGAAAATTCTGCGCGGAATGCGGTGCGCCCAAGCCCGTCGTCAACGAGTGGACTTGCGAGTGCGGCGCGGTCAACAAAGGCAAATTCTGTTCCGAATGCGGCAAGCCAAAGCCCGTAAGCAACGAATGGACTTGCGAATGCGGCGCGGTCAACAAAGGCAAATTCTGCGCGGAGTGCGGCAAGCCCAAATCTTAACTTGTAATGCGTAATGAACGAGGCTAGAAATGCGCATGCATTTCGTTGCGGCGCGGCGATGACCTTTGAATCATGAGCGGCACGGCGCGCTTTCTGGATGCAACGTCACGTTGCTTCTGCGCGGAGTGCGGCAAACCTCGTCCTTAATGCTTAAGGTGTAATGAAAATCCCCCGACGCCGTCGAGACGTTGGGGGAAAATTTTTTTGAGGTCGTGATAGGAAATGTTGCAAGCACTCACGGCAATGTGGCTGTTCTGGGGCTTGAATTGGGTCGTCATGAAGACGGCGAACGCTTACTTCCCGCCGATATTGTTCGTGACGTGGCGATTTGCTTCGGGCGCGCTGATTCTGTTGGCGGTCGCCTGTTGGAAGAAAATCCCGCTGCCCGACGCGAAATTGTTGCCGTGGATATTTTTGTCGGGCGTCCTGCAAATGGCTCTGAATCAAGTGACGATACAAGTCGGCTTGCAGGGAATAAGCGCGGGCATGGGTTGCGTCCTCAACTCACGACGCCGCTCTGGGTAGCAATCCTTGCGCACTTCACGCTGAACGAACGCCTCACCCGCCGAAAAATTTTCGGAGTATTCTTGGCACTGCTGGGCTTGTACGTCTTGATGGCTTGCAGGGCGTCGAAGATTTGAACTCGGCATTTATAATTTTGGCGGGCGCGGCAGTGGTGTCGTTCGCCAACATAATCGTCAAGCTGTGGCTGGGCAAGTGCGATATGATTCAGCTGACGACGTGGCAAATGTTTTTCGGCGCGCTGTCGCTGATTGTCTACTCGACGGTCTTCCCGCAAGGCGAAATCGATTGGAGCGTGCCCGCAGTCCTGTGCCTGGTCTACAACGGCGTCTTTGCCTCGGCGGCGGCGGCGCGTTCTACCTGTGGAATTACGTTTTGATTCACATAGAAGCAAGCACGGCGTCAATCGCCACTCTGGTCACGCCGATAGTCGGAGTGTTGGGCGGCGTCGTGTTTTTGGACGAGCCTTTCACCGCTTATATCGTCGCGGGCATGATTTTAATCTTCGCAGGCATTCTGCTTGTCGTCAAGAGCCAAAAAGCTTGAGGCCGCCGTCCGCGGCAACGTGACGGCCGCTTTAAAAGCGGCGGAACAGCAAGCGCGCCATTCCGCTCGTGACTTCAACCACTCGCCGCGCCGAAATGTGAATGCTTGCCAGCGCGCATTCACCACTGCGCATTGCTAGCCTCGCAATTGAATGCCGCTTTAAATCGTGATTTTGTCCTTGAAGACGTCGAATTTCTTTTGACTAATGCCTCGGACGTTTTTAATTTCGTCGATGGTTTTGAATGCGCCGTTTTGCTCGCGATATTCAATAATCCGTTGCGCTAAGGAGGAACCGATACCCTTAAGCGTCGCGAGTTGTTCTTCGTCGGCAGTGTTTATGTTGACAAGGTCGCCGCTTGACGTTGAGGCGATGCTCTGCGGCTGAAGGAAAATTTCTTTCGTCGGGATGTGAATGTGTTGCCCGTCAGTGAGCGGCTCGGCCAAGTTGACGGCTTCGGTGTCGGCCAAGTCAGTCAAGCCACCCACCGCATTAACCGCGTCGACAAGTTTCAAGTCGCCGTTGTCTTCCAATTCGACGACGGCGATTTTTTTTGCTTGACCCGAAATGTAGACGCTGATTTTCTTGACGGGCGGAGGAGGCGGCTCAAGCGGCGGCGTGTCGTCTTCGAGGAATCCGACTAGAAACAGGAAGCCCAACACTACCATTGACAGGATACCGAAGCCGATTAGAAATTTCGTCTTCACGCTGCCGCCTCCTCTTAAATCTTAGAACAGGTGTTCATAAATGGTAAAAAGTGATATAGTAAGTGTATTATGAGAAAAAAATACGAAACAGACTTAACGGACGAGCAATGGGAAGTTATTGCG
>CAMJMR010000091.1 GCA_946407095.1 uncultured Selenomonadales bacterium
TTTGCTGCTATTCTTCTCTGGTTAAAATGAATTGTCCACAGTCCCTAGGGACTGTTGGTAAGTTGAAGTGTCGAGGCTGAATCGGCGCCCGCTTCTAAAGCGGTTTTTTTTGTGCCGAGGTGCTATAATCTTCCCATTTAAAATTATTTTGGGAGGACTCGGCATGAAGAAAAAATTCGGCATGGTCATTGGCAATCCGCCCTACCAAGACGACACCACCGGCGATAACAAAACTTTCGCGCCACCCGTCTACAATATCCTGATGGAGGCGGCGCACAAGGTCGCCGACAAAACAATCCTAATCACGCCGGCGCGGTTTCTCTTCGACGCGGGCGCAACCCCCAAGGATTTCAACCGCCGTATGCTTAACGACCCGCACTTCAAGGTTTTGGACTACGCGCCCGACGCAAGCAAATACTTCAAGGGCGTAGACATCGAAGGCGGCGTCGCCATTACCCAATACGACAACACCAAGACTTTCGAGCCGATTGGCACGTTCATTCCCTTCAACGAACTGCGCACCATTTGCGAAAAGGTCATCGGACGCGCTGACTTCCGACCGCTTAATGAAATCATTTACGCAAAAACAATTTATCGGATCACGGAAAAATTTCACAAAGACAATCCCGAAGCCGTCAACGTCATTTCAAAAGGACATGCCAACGATTTTGCAACAAGCCTTATCGATACGTTCAGCGATTTATTCTTCGACAAAAAGCCCGACGACGGCAACGAGTACATTCAAGTTCATGGGCGACAAAACGGAGAACGCGTCTGTAAATATTTTCGCCGCGACTGGGTTACAGAACCTTTGCCGTTTAATAAATTCAAAGTTTTAGTTCCTCTCGCCAATGGAGCGGGCGCGATTGGCAAAGTAGAATGTACCGTGCTCATCGGTAATCCGTTTATCAGCGAACCGCTTATGGTTAATACGGCGACTTACGTAACTATTGGAGCCTTCGACAGTCGCGCAGAAGCGGAGGCTTGCTTAACTTACGTCAAATCGAAATTTGCTCGCGCCATGCTTGGCATTTTGAAAGTAACTCCTGTCAACCCCGGAGCAACGTGGGCGAAGGTGCCTTTGCAAGATTTCACGGCGACGAGCGACATTGATTGGCGCGGCGAGGTCGACGCGCAACTTTACCGCAAATACGCCTTGAGCGAGTCGGAGATTGAATTCATCGAGCGGCACGTCAAGGCAATGGCGTGAGTAGCGAAGAAAATTTTCCGTCGTCGTCCACGCAGGCAGGCGGCGATTTTTTTTCGACGCGCTATAATCTGCGCGGGATCATGGCAAGCGGCACGAACTTTGAAAGCATCCTGTGCGAAGGTAACGACGCCGAAATCATTTATTACGACGACAAGCCCGCCGCGCAGATTCAACAGCCTAAGCCCGCCCGCAAGCCTGAACCCGTGTGCCCGTCGTTGAAAAGTTGCGTTGGAAGGTCGAGAGCAGGACGTTGACGGTCGGTGGCGTGCTGTTCAAAAAAAAATCCCGCCGCGAAGATTGCGACGGACTTTTCAATCGGTGCGGTATCGTGGCGGGCTGTCGAGAAGAATGTCACGAGCATTAAGGTCGAACGCGGCATAATCCCCGACAAAAGATTTTTCGATTGGCTCAACGACTTAAGTTCCGCTGCGCCGGTTTCGTTTTAAAAAAGTTTATACAGTTCGTTCGCGTTGGCGGCAGTGTAGGCGGTAACCTCCTCAAGGGTCTCGCCGCGGTCGCTTTAAAAGCGACGGAACAGATAGCGCGGTCAATCGTTCGTGACTTCGGCCACTCGCCGCGTCTGTGCATTTCTGAAAAATATCGTAAAGCCTCATTGCGTTGGCGGCAGTGTAGGCGGCAACCTCCTCAAGGGGCTCGCCGCGGTCGCTTTAAAAGCGACGGAACAGTTAGCGCGGTCAATCGTTCGTGACTTCAGCCACTCGCCGCGTCTGTGCATTTCTGAAAAATATCGTAAAGCCTCATTGCGTTGGCGGCAGTGTAGGCGGCAACCTCCTCAAGGGGCTCGCCGCGGTCGCTTTAAAAGCGACGGAACAGTTAGCGCGGTCAATCGTTCGTGACTTCAGCCACTCGCCGCGTCTGTGCATTTCTGAAAAATATCGTAAAGCCTCATTGCGTTGGCGGCAGTGTAGGCGGCAACCTCCTCAAGGGTCTCGCCGCGCACTTCCGCCAATTTTTTTGCCACTTCGACGACGTAAGCGGGCTCGTTGCGTTTTCCGCGATAGGGCACGGGCGCAAGGTATGGCGCATCTGTTTCAATCAAAATCATGTCACGCGGCGCCGCCTTGACGACTTCGGGCACCTTAGCCGAATTCTTGAACGTCAAAGGTCCGTCGACGCCGATTAGCCAGCCCAACTTCCAAACTTCCCGCGCCGTCTCCAAGCTACCCGAATAGCAGTGCAACACCCCGCGCAGGTCGCGAGCCTCCGTCTGCAAAATCTTCAACGTGTCGCCGTGCGCGTCGCGGTCGTGAACACATACGGGCAAATGCATCTGCCGCGCCAAATCTAACTGCTCAACAAAAATCCTCTGCTGAACGAGTCGCCGCGCAGAATCCTTTTCCCAATGATAATCCAAGCCGATTTCGCCAATGGCAACTACTTTTTCATGGGCGGCAAGGTCGGCAAGGCGCGCGCAAGTGTTTTCGTCGAAGTCGTCAATCTCTTCGGGGTGAATGCCCACGCCCGCGTACAGCCCCGAAAATTTTTTTGCAAGCTCGGCTACGGCGATTGAACTTTGCATAGTGCTGCCGAAATTTATAATGCGTTCGACGCCCGCCGTCTCGGCACGCGCGATAGCCTCTGCGCGGTCGGCGGCAAAATTTTCGTCTTCAAGGTGGCAATGCGTGTCTATGAACATAAAACGCCTCCAAAAATTTTAAGCCGCGTCATTCGGAGGCAAGTTCACGTTGCTGTAATTCTTCCAGAGCCTCGAATGCCGCAACGATTTGCGACGACGGGATTTGTGTAATGCAATGCGCCTCGGCGTGATGACACCAGCCGTAAATCGGCGGACGGTTTGCGCACTCTTCAAGCTGATGGTCGGGACGCAAGATAACCGATTGCGTCTGCCACGGCGGGAAACGCCTGTACTCGCTCAAAGCTCCGGGCAAGAAGTCTTCCTTATCCTGCGCCTCGCGATAAATCACGACGCACGGCAATTGCGCGGTGGCCGCCATGTGCATGACGCCCGAATCATTGCCGACGTAATAATCAGCTTGACCGATAACCGCCTCGGTCTCTCGCAACGTCGTCTTGCCCGCCAAGTTCAAAACCTTTCCGCTCGGCAAGCTTTGCTCGATAAAGTTCGCGTCTGCAACTTCAGCCTGCCCGCCGACGATAACGAAGCACAAATCCTTAGCCGCTAAAGCCTTCAGCGCGACGACAAGCTTGTCGACGGGATATTGTCTGCTGCCGAAGCCCGCGCCTATGCCCAAGACGACCCGCTTGCAGTTCGGCGGAATGACTTGCAACATATCCTGCGCCCTAAGGAAGTCGGCCGCGTCGAAGAAAAGCTCCGTGTTGTCCTTGTTGATTGCAAGCCCGACTGCCGACAAAACGTAGAAATGCTTTTCAATCTCGGCAACGGCCTCGCGCGGCGCAATGATGTTGTTGGTCAGCAAAAAATTATCGCGCACTGCCACTTCGGGCGAAGCCTCGGCTCCCCAGCTCGCGTAGGGATTGACGCCGTAACCGATTCGCTCGCGCGCGCCGCTAAGATACGCCATAAGCAAGCCCGGCAGATTGTCACTGCCCCATTGCGGCAAAAACGCCATTGAGAAATGCCGTTGCCACAGATGCTCCTTGCAGAAGCCGACAAGCGTTTCAAACATGGCGGGGAAGTTTCTGTCAAGCGAATCCTTGTCGAAGGTCAGCACCTCGTTGACGTAGGGGCACAGCTCGACGACGGGACGGGCAAGCGGCGAACACACCAACGTTATGCGGGCGTAGGGATAGTTAGCGCGCAATTCGCGCAGGAAACCCGACGTCAAAATCATATCGCCGACGGCGTCGAGGCGCACGACCAAAATATCTTCCACGCCGACGGGCACCTGTTCGCGATAGCCCGCGTTCTCAAAGGCCGCCTCCGCCATAAGCATCAGCCCTTGCGCCTGATTCGGTTCCGCCTTCAAGCGTTCAATCAAATCAGCGAAAATTTTTTCCACGATAATTTTTCCTCCTCCAATGTAAAAGACAGTAGCAACGTTGCAAGTGACGAGGCCGCCCATGGATGGGCGGCGCCGCGACTTGAAACCTGGATGCGGCTTTCTTTGCTTACTTTCTTTGGCGCCGTCAAAGAAAGTAAGATTAAAAACCTCAAAGCCCCTCCAACGTCGCGAAGCCGTCAACAATCTCTTGCGGCTCGATTTGCGTAATGCAATGGGGCTCGTCGCTGTGACACCACCCGTAAGTTTCGCCTTTAGCCTCGCATTCGGGCAGCTGATGATCGGGACGCAAGATAACCGATTTTGTCTGCCACGGCGGAAAGCGTCCGTACTCGCTGAAGGCTCCCGGCAAATAGTCTTCCTTATCCTGCGCCTCGCGATAGAGTACCAGGCAAGGAACTTTACTCGCCGCAGCCATGTGCATGACGCCCGAATCCGTGCCGACGTAATAATCCGCTTGAGCAATGACAGCCTCGGTCTCTCGCAACGTCGTCTTGCCCGCCAAGTTCAAAACTTTTCCGCGCGGAAGATTATGTTCGATAAAATTCGCGTCGTCAAGCTCGGCTTGCCCGCCGACGATAACGAAGCACAAATCTTTGGCGGCAAGAACTTTCAGCGCGGGCAAAAATTTTTCGGCGGGATATTTCCTGTTGGGGTCGCCCGCTCCTATGCCCAAGATAACCTTCTTGCCCGCCACGCCTCGCAAAAGCTCTCGCGCCCTTAAGAAGTCAGCCGCGCCGTAAAAAAGCTCGACGTTGTCTTGATTAATCGGCAAGCCCATGGCAGTCAGAAGGTAGTAGTACTTTTGAATCTCGGCCACGGCAGAGCGCGGGCTCACGACGTTTTTGGTCAGCAGGAAATTGTCAATCGCCATTTCGGCAGGCGCGGGCTCGCCCACCCAGCTTATGTAGGGCTTGTGGCAATAGCCGATGCGTTCGCGGGCTCCGCTAAGCCACGCCATAAGCAAGCCGGGGAAATTATTGGCTCCCCACTGCGGCAACAACGCCATTGAAAAACGTCGACGCCAAAGCTTTTCTCGGCAAAAGGTGACGATTTGCTCAAACATGACGGGCATTTCGGGGCTAAGCGCGTTTCTGTCGAAGGTCAGCACCTCGTTGACGTAGGGGCACAGCTCGACGACCGAAAAGACTTGCGGCATACAGACCAGCGTTATCCTTGCTCGCGGGAAGTTGGCACGAACCTCGCGCAGGAAGCCCGAAGTCAAAAACATGTCGCCTATTCGGTCAAGCCGCACGATTAAAATATTTTCGACGCCCGCAAAAATTTTCTCTCGGTAGCCCGCGCGGACGAATTCCTCCTCCGCCGCAAGCAACAGTTCGGAAAGTTTTTCGGGCTCCGTCTCCAAGCGGGCAAGCCACTCGGCGAAAAATTTTTCCAAATCTCAAACCTCCTTAAGGATTATTGATAAAACGCGGCGGTTGCCCTTTCGTTTTCTAAGCAAAAGGGCTCAAAGACAGCTTTTAATGGTTATTAACTACTTTTTCTTTGCACGCACGAATGTACAATGTAAGGCAACACAATGAAAAACTCATAGTTTCC
>CAMJMR010000092.1 GCA_946407095.1 uncultured Selenomonadales bacterium
ATCAAAGATTTGCTTATGTTTTTTTCTTTACTCGACTTTACCAACAACCCCTAGCAAACGAAAGGGCGGCCGTCACGTTGCCTTCTCAAAGCGGAAAAAATAATCGTCATCAGTCTCCGGCGACGGGTGACGAGGATTGTAAAACTCCACGGCGTGAAAGCCGCACTTGTTGATATAAAAATGCAAGTTGCGCTTGGCGAAATAAGGCGTCGAGGCCTCCCAGATTTTTGTTTGCGGATAACGAGCCTCAATCGCTTGCCACGCCGCAAAGCCAATGCCTTCGCCGATATGATTCACGTCGACGAAGAACAGCGACAGTTCATTGTGATTGTTCGGATGCAATATCACGACCGCTCCGCCGACAATTTCACCTGCGCGGACGATGTTTAGAGTTTGCGCGCCCGCCGATTCGATTGTTGCCAAGATGTCTTCGCGAGAAATAATTTCGTCGTCAATGTCACAGCCGCCCTCCTCCTGCGCGGCGGTTTGGAAGGCGGCTTGCAGATTGGCGGTAAAATTTTCGCGTTCGTCTTCGCGAGTCGGAATGAGTTCAATGTTCACGGAATCACCTCATAATTTTTTCCAGGGCAAGATAAATTTCTTTGTCGGTGTACTGAACGGGGTGGCGGGCAGAATAAATCGACACGGCATTGAAGCCGCACTTGTTCAGGTAAAAGTGCAGGTTGCGCTTGTCGAGCCACGACGTAGACGTTTCCCAAACTTTTGTGGTGGGGAAAAGCTTTTCAATGACGCGCCAGGCGGCCAAGCCTATGCCCAAGTTGCGGCGGTCGGCATTGACGAAGAACAGCGACAATTTGTTTCGTTGGGTGGCGTAGTTGAGAATCAAGACCGCGCCGCCCGCAAATTGCTTATCGGCGAGGATATTCAGCAAGACGGCGTTCGTCCTGTCGAAAAAGCGCGGCAAGTCTTCGCTGTGAAATTTATCGGTGCCGTCAGCGCGTCGGAAGGCGGCTTGCAAGTTCTCAATAAAAAGCTCGCGTTCGTCGTAGCGAGTGGGGACAAGTTCAACGGTCATTCAATCAACCTCAGATAACTTCTTTACGTCGACGGCGAGCCCGGCAACGCACAAAAAAACTTTATCGGCCTGCGCGGCGAGCATCTGATTGGCGAGCCCCGCCAAGTCTCTGAAACGTCGCGCCAATTTATTTTCGGGGACGATGCCCGCGCCCACTTCGTTGGTTACGAAAATCGTCACGGCGTCGGAGCTTTGAGCGGCGTCGATTAGTTTTCCGATGAGTCCGCGCAGATTGTCGTACAAAAATTTTTCGTCGTCGGTGTCGGCATTGCAAAGGAAATTGCTTACGTAAAGCGTAACGCAGTCGAAAAGAATCGCGTTGAAATTTTTGCCCACCGCCGAAATTTTTTCTTCAGCCGCGAAGGGAGCCTCAAAAGTCGTCCAATTATCGCCGCGCCGCTGTCGGTGCAGTTTGACGCGGAAATTCATTTCGTCGTCGAAAATTTGAGCGGTCGCGATATAAGCCGCGCGTCCGTCCCCGATTTTCAAGGCGAGCCGTTCAGCGAAGGAACTTTTTCCGCTGCGAGCCCCGCCCGTCACCAAAATTATCTTGCCCAAAAAATTTCAGCCTCCGTTCAGTCATCATGGAAAAATATTAGCAAAGCGCAAATTTTTTATCAAGCAAAGCGACGGCGCGGGCGGCAAGAAAAATTTCGGGCGCAGTAGATTAATCGCGGTGCATGGTGTATAATTTCGCTTAAAAATTTGTAAGGATGCATCATGACTGAACTTGACTTTGCAAAAAAAATTCAAGCCTTGGGCGGCAAGGCGTATCTGGTCGGCGGCGCGGTTCGCGATAAATTTCGCGGCGTGACGGCGCACGACAGAGATTATTGCGTCACGGGCGTCGAAGAGAAAAATTTTGCCGAGGCCTTCCCGAATGCGGCGAAGTTCGGCAAATCTTTCCCCGTCTATTCCGTCGACATTGACGCGGCGCATTGCGAGGTTGCCTTCGCCCGCACCGAGCGCAAAGTCGGCACAGGCTATCGCGGCTTTGAAATTCTGTTCGCGCCCTCCGTCACGATTGAACAGGATTTGTATCGGCGAGACACCACGATTAACGCGATGGCGATTGAACTTTTGAGCGGTGAGCTTGTCGACCCGTTCGGCGGGCGCGAGGACGTTCTCAACAAAAAAATTCGAGCCGTCAGCGAACATTTCACCGATGACCCGGTCAGAGCGTTGCGGGCGGCCAGGCAAGCGGCGCAATTCGGCTTTGAAATCTGCGCGGAGACCGTCGAGGCAATGAGGCGTTGCGAGCCCGAACTTGCGCGCGAGCCGTCCGAAAGAATCTTCGACGAACTGGAGACCGCACTCAAAACCGATAAGCCGTCGACATTCTTCAGGAGCTTGGAGCGGGCAGGCTTGTTGGAGGCGACCTTCCCCGAAATCGCTCAACTGCGCGGAAAAATTCAGCCGACTGCCTTTCACCCCGAAGGCGACGCCTACGAGCACACAATGCAAATCGTAGACGACGTGGCGGCGATAAATCCCAAACCGCTTGTCAGATTCGCGGCATTGGCGCACGACTTGGGCAAAGGCACGACGCCTCAAGAAATGTTGCCGCACCACTACCGGCACGAACAGCGCGGGCTTGAAGTCCTCAATCAAATGAATCGACGCATGACGTTGCCGAACGATTGGAAAAAAGCGGCGGCCTTGGTGATACGCGAACACATGCGAGCCCCGCGCTTGGAAAGGGCGGCAAAGATTGTCGACTTGCTTTTGAACGTGAACGCGTCGATTTTGGGCGTGAAAGATTTTTGCGACATAATTCGCGTCGACAATCACGGCTTGCCGCCCTACCTTGAACACGCGCAAGAAATTATCGGCGAGCTGTTGAAAATCGGCGGAAAGGACGTGCCGCCCGAACTGCACGGCGCGGATATCGGCAAGTGGATTCGCGAGCAGAGGATTAGACGCTTCGTGACAATTAGGGGCAGTTGGTCAAGTTTAGCAAGTGACGGTTCTTTTTCCGTCTGACTTCGTTGCCGCGCGCTCGACGTACCGCAGTACGCCTTCGCGCTTGCGCCTCGTCATACGAAAAAATTCCTCGTCACATCCCGATTTTACCAACACGCTCTAGAAATTTTTAGGAGAGATTTTATGACGAAACGCAAGAAGAAAAACAATCCTGCCGCCGCGCCCGTCGAAAAGCCTTCGTCCGTCGAAACTTTTGCCTTCCCAGCGGTGTCGGTCATCGTCCCCATGCACGACGCGGGAAGTCTTATCGCCGAGTGCCTGGACAGTCTTTTGGCGCAGACGTTCACGAACTTTGAAGTTATTATCGTCGACGACTGTTCGACCGACTCAAGCCCCGCGATTGTCCAAAGCCTTGCCCCGCAATTCGGCGGGCGACTGATTTACTTCCGACTGAAAAATTATTCGGGCGGCAAAAGCCTGCCGAGCAATACGGGCATTGCGTTGGCGCGCGGCGAATACGTCCGCTTCCTTGACGCCGAAGACCGTTTGGTTGAGACCGCCCTTGAGGAGGATTTCAAACTTGCGCGGGCGACCAAGGCAGATGTCGTTTGGCACACGCGTTTCTACAACTTGAGCGCGGACGGCACCAAGGGCACGCTTGCTGCCGAGCCGAAATATCAAGACGGCGACGAAATTTCTTTGGACGGAGATTTATTCACGCGCGCCAAGGAACTCACTGAAGGCAAATATTATCTTGAAGCGTGGCGAAATTTTTTCCGCCGCGATTTTCTTATTGCCGACGAATTGTATTTCCCGAACATGCACCCTTACGAAGACATTGTTTGGAGTCAAGTGCTGTTGATTCATGCCAAGCGGTTTTTGCGCGTGCCGAGTGCCGTCTATCTTTGCCGCGAAAACAAACCTCAACCGACTGCCGACGAAACTTCCCGCTTAAAGCCGATTGTCACGGGATTAAAGACTTTGGACGCGCTTTTGAGCCGCCACGAGCTTTTCAAGACGAAACCGCAGCTTTACTACACGTTGCTGGAAAATTATTTCAACGAGCGGCTTGCGGAAATTTTCAAGGAATTTTCGGAGCCGGCACCGTTCGAGCTTTATGCGGCGTTGCAAAAAATTTTCGGCAAAGACTTAGGTGAACACGACGTTTTAATCCCCGCGCTGTGTTCCGTCTTGGTTCAGCAGCAACGGATTGCGGAGGCAAAGGTCAAGCAAGTCAAAGAGTATTCCGCGCAAGCCGCCCAGAAAATCGCACAGCTGGAAGGCGAAATAAAATCGCGCGCCCGTTGACTTAACCAAAACACTTTGCTATAAAAGACGCATATTCACCGTCTTGAAAAGCTTTGCGCTTACAATAAAAACTCAACTAGGAGTGGTTTTATGGAAATTTCCGTTATCTCGGTTGTCATTCCGCTTTACAACGCCAAAGAATATATCGGCGAATGTCTCGACAGCGTCCTCGCGCAGACGTTTCAAAATTTTGAAGTTATAGTCGTCGACGATTGCTCAACCGACTCAAGCCCTGCCGTTGTCGAAAGTTACGCGTCAAAATTCGACGGGCGGCTCCGCGTCATGAAAACGAAAAAGAATTCGGGCGGCGGCGGCTACATTCCGCGCAATATCGGGCTCAATCTCGCGAACGGCGAATATATTTTCTTCGCGGACGCCGACGACTACCTTGCCAAAAACGCCCTGGAGACTTTGTACAATGCGGCGACGAAAAACAATGCCGATGTCGTTTACACCGCCGCTTATTACGAACTCAACGAGGAAAATAAGTTTCATGTTCTGCGCGACGAAAAGGGCAAGAAATTGCAACGCAAGGGCGGCGAAGACGTTGCCGACTTGGTGACGGACGACCCCGAAAAAATTCTTAACGAGCTGTTCATGGAAGGCGGCTTTCAAAGCCCGTGGACAAAATTTGTTCGCCGCGACTTTTTGACCGACAACGAGCTTTTCTTCCCCGAAATAGTCACCGGCGGCGATTACATTTGGAGCATTAACGTTTATTCCAAAGCAAAGCGATTTTTGCGCCTGCCCGTGCCATTGTACTTTTTCAGAAGCTACGCCCTAAGCTTTTCCTTGCGCAAGGAAAGAAGACCGCAAAAACAAGTTTCGTTCTGGGTTAAGGCTTTTGTCTCGTGGCTCAAGTCTTTGAACGCTCTCACGACGCAAAATGAACTTCTCGCCAAAAATCCCGCATGGTGCTACAAAGCCTCCTCCGATTATTTCAAGTATTGCTTAAGCTGGATGTCCGACGAAGTTTTGAATCGTTTCTACAGCAAGGACACTTACGAAATTTTGTTGCGCGAATTCGCTAAGACAAACGACTCAACCGCTTTGATGGTGCCGTTTTTCTTCAGTGCCTTGATCAATCGCGAAAAACTTGCCGTCAAAATTCAAAAGCGCGTCGACAAGCTGGAGGATGAAGTCACTCAACAAAAGAAACAAATCGACACCTTGACGCCGCAAGCCAATCGCGTTAAAGACTTGGAGGGCGAAGTCGCCAAGCAGAAAAAGCAAATCGACACCTTGACGCCGCAGGCCAATCGCGTTAAAGACTTGGAGGGCGAGGTTGCCGAGCAGAAAAAGCAAATCGACACCTTGACGCCGCAGGCCAATCGCGTTAAAGACTTGGAGGGCGAGGTTGCCGAGCAGAAAAAGCAAATCGACACCTTGACGCCGCAAGCCAATCGCGTTA
>CAMJMR010000093.1 GCA_946407095.1 uncultured Selenomonadales bacterium
GTTCTTTTTGCTGCTATTCTTCTCTGGTTAAAATGAATTGTCCACAGTCCCTAAGTAAAGCCCCCAACTACGAATCATACGGTGAAGCTCTGATTCAATACGACGCGGGCAACGGCAACGACCTCATCAAAGGCTTCAGCGATACTTCTACGCTGCAAATCGGGGACGGCTCCGACACCTACTCAAAGGCGACGCTCAACGGCGACATAATCGTCACGGTCGGCGACAACACGATAACTTTCAAAAATGCGGCAAGCTTGGACAGTAGCCTCAACATTTTGGGCACGGAAGTTTCGCCATGGTGGGGGTGGCGGCTGAACGGCACGACGGCGACTTACGGCACAGGAACAGAAACGTTGGTCACGGTGAACGGCGTCAAATCGCTTGACGGCATTTTGCTGGAAGACAACGTCGTCACGATTTCGGCGGCGTCCTTGGATAAGAATGAAGTTACAATCAGCGACGGCTACACGTTGGCGTTGGGCACGGACGTATCTGCGCCCAAAACCGTTTCGCTGAACTACGACGCCGGCACTCAGACCTACACGGGCGCGGGCAAGACGGCGGGCTACACGTTGTCGAACAATGCCATCAGCTATTCGGCAAGCACTGCTCCGACGTTCAAATTCAGCGGGATAGCGGACAACGCGATAACCAAAGGCTTTTACGTCAACGCCTCAAGGAAAACTATCGCGATTGGCGCGTCGGCAATCAATTCCGATAAAACCATTCCCGTTAAACTTTTGAGTGCACCTGAAGGTTACAAGTTGGAATTGGGTGCCAGCTTGCCAAAGGCGGCGACAATTTCAGCCAACACCTACGACGCCGCCACGATGACCTACAAGACGAAGGGCACGACCGGAAGCTATAAGCTAAGCAGCGACGGCAAAACTATCAGCTACGCGGCCGGCACGTCTTTGGAATTCAAATTCAGCGGGATAGCGGACAACGCGATAACCAAAGGCTTTTACGTCAACGCCTCAAGGAAAACTATCGCGATTGGCGCGTCGGCAATCAATTCCGATAAAACCATTCCCGTTAAGCTTTTGAGCGCGCCTGCAGGTTACAAAATGGAGTTGGGTGCCAGCTTACCGAAGATTAAAACCGTCGGCACAGCAACGCTCGAAGACGGCTTCTACACTGCGGCAGGGCAAACGGCAGGCTACGCGCTAAGCAGCGACGCCAAAACAATCGCATATCATGAGGCACTCGACAACGCGCTCGAACTCAGCGGCATTGCGACGAAACCGACGGATCCCGCCAATGGCGTTATTACCTTGAAGCCCGCGAACTTCGACAAGAGCCTTGCGGTCGTGAGCAATGCCGGCGAGTATGCCTTCGCACTGGCAAAAGGAACTTACACCGGCAAAACGTTCATAGGCAGCGCAAACGCCGACACGATAACAAGTGAGGGCGCCAATCTGGTGATTAATGCCGTCAGAGGCGACGACGAAATTACAAACAGCGGTGCGGGCGCGAAAATCAACGGCGGCGCAGGCGACGACTTAATCCGCAATAGCGGCGCGAATGTCACGCTGAACGGCGGCACGGGCAACGACACGCTCTGGGGTGACGATTATAACGAAACGTTTGTTTACGCAAGCGGCGACGGCAACGACGTTATCGTAAACTTCGGCGAGGACGACCTCCTGCAAATCACGGGGACATTCACGACGGCTTACGACTCGGCGGCAGGCACGATTAAATTCACGGTAGGCACGGGCTCAATCACGCTGACTGACTTCACGACGACGACCTTCAACGTAAACGGCGACAGCTACGTTATAAGCGGCAAGCAACTCGTCAAGAAATAAATCTGCGCGGAAAAATTTTTTCCCCCAACGTCTTAAAGGGCGTCGGGGGATTTTTATTTTACATTTACGGCGTCACGACGAAATTTATGTTCATCAGGGCGGGGCGCGAGACTGCAAAGACCGAATCTTTCAGCGAGCCGAGGATGCGCGTCAAGTTCAGCGTCTTTGAGCCGTCAAAGGTTTTGGCCGAGCCGTCGACGTTTACGCTCCACAGCTCCACCCACGCCGGTAGCCGACAGCCGCTTTCCTTCGGCATGACTTTTATCCTGACGAAATTCAGCTTGCCTTCCGCCAAAGACTTTTCAGGCGTCAAAGAGACTTTCACCAAAAATATTCCCGTTTGCCTGTCGTCCTTCAGAAGACTGACGCGCACGTCGTTTTCCGAGCGCGGCGTCCAGTCTTCGCCGTCGACCGTGAAAATTTCCGTCGACGTGTCGATTGCCGACAAATCAAGCGGGCACGCTCCGAGCGGCGGCTCATAGTTCCGAACGAAGGCGAACGACGCGGGCGCAGAGAATTTGTCCAAGCCGAACTCTTTAACGCGAGCCTCCAAGCCCAACGTGTCGTCCGAATAAAAATTTTCCACGTCGCCCAGCTCAAAGTTGGAAAAGTCGCTTGCCGTCTCCGTCAAATTCTCCGACAACAACAAGTAGCCCGTATCGTTCGGCAAAGTCTGTCGCTCATTGAACTTGCGCAGGAAAGTCTTAACCGCGTCGTCGCGTCCCATTATCAGCAGATAGAACGGGCGATAGCGATTCGGGTCATCCCAAGAGTTGTAGCTGAACTTCGCCGCGTTCAAGCCCACGTCGAAAATTTCTCCGTTGAAGGAATTCCGTATGCCCACGACCGCTACCGCCAAGTGATTCGCAAAAAATTTGTCGCGAAGTTTCTGCGTGACGTTGCTCCAATCCGAATCGCTCTCAAACAAATCCGTGACGATAATCGACAGGTGCGAAGTGTCCGCCGCGTCGACGACGTTGGCAACCGCCGTTATCGCCTCGGTGTAGACTTCGGGCGTCGCGAAGAGGCGATGGCTCCTGCCGTCAAGCGCGTGAATCTGTTCGCCGAAGCTGTAGAATTTGACAGAGCCCGCCGCGCCGCACAAGTCGCCTAACAAATCGGGCAACGTCAAGTAAACATTGCCCGCCGACAAAGTCGTGAAGCCGCGCATCGAAACTGTGGAGTCGAAGTAAATATCGGTGTCGAGCTTTTCGGGCGCAGTCAAAGCATTGGGCAACGTCCCCGGCAACGGCGGCACCGTCTGAACTTTATCGGCGCAACCGCTAAGGAACAAGGAACTAGGAACTAGGAACAAGAGAATTGTCAATAAAAACTTTTTCATGTCACATGGCTTTGACGGGAACGGGTCCGCGCGAAAGGGCGATTGTCCCCGTCCGCGCGATTTCGACGATTTCATAATCGCTTAGGACTTCGCAAATCGCGTCGATTTTGTTTTGGCTACCCGTCAACTCGATAACGACGTTTTCGCTGGTGATGTCGACAATCTGCGCGCGGAAAATATCGACGACGCTGACCAAATCGGCGCGGGTCTCCTTGGTGGCGCGGACTTTAATCATGACAAGCTCGCGCTCAATGGAAGGCGATTTGCTTAGGTTGACGATTTTAATCACGTCGATAAGCTTGCTTAGCTGATTGACGACCTGGTCAAGCTCGTTTTCGGACTCGACACTGACAACGATATTGATTCGCGTGACGGACGGCTCTTCGGTGTAGCCCGCCGATATGCTTTCGATGTTGAAGGCGCGGCGGCTTATCAAGCCCGACACGTGCGTCAAGACGCCGGGCTTATTCTCAACCAGCACTGCCAAAAAATATTTCTTCAATGTAAAACCTCCTACCAAAAATTACGAAACTAGCAATGCGCAGCGTTGCGTTCCGTCGCGGCGATAACATTTGAATCACGAGCGGACACGGCGCGCTATCTGGATGCAACGTCACGTTGCCAAATCCTCCTTATGATTCAACATTGCCTTGCGATAAAGCGCAACCGCTTCCAAAACTTTGCGATTGGGCGCGTCAAGCTGTCGGCGCGTCTTTTTGTTTGCGGCAACGGTCGCCTCGTCTATCGTGTGTTCGGGCAAGTCTTTGTACTCCTTTGAATCGGTGAATTGCGCCCATTCGTCCTCAAGCGCGCGAATTATCATCAAATACTTTTCCATGATGTCTTCGGGCGTCTTGGCGTCGTCGTCTTGAGTTTGATTGGCGGCGGCAATTTTTTCGTTCAAAGTCTTTTGAGCGTCAGGCTTGTCTTGATTCGTTGCGCCCGTTTCGTTGAAGTTAAGCGATTGAGCGGCTTGGTTGCCCTCGACGGACGTTTGAGCCTCCGTGCTTGAAATATTCGCATCGCCCGCCGCCGAGGTGACTTCGCCGCCCGAAATGTTCATTGCGCCCGCGTCGCCGCCCGCCTGCATGATTGAGCCGCCTCCGCCGCCCGCAAGTGCCGAGCCGCCTCCTTGACCGAGCGCGGAAAGTTCAGCCATTGCCTCCGTCGACGCCTTGACCATTGCGCGCGTCACGGCCTCCCGCGCCTCCGATTTCGACTTCGCACGCTTAAGTTCTTCCTTGAGTTCTTCGCGAGCTTCGTCGGCCGCCTTTGCCTTCTTGTAGAGTTTCGGGTCGTTGACGCGCAAGAATCCGAGTTCTTCGTCCGAAAGTTTTTTGCCCGTCAAGAGTTTGTTTTTGATTCGGCGGAGCTTTGCCAGCTTAGCTTTGTCGTTGCCCGCCTTGGCGGCGTCGCGCAGCTTGTCGAAGGTCGTCGACACCGTGCCGCCCGTCGAGACCAAATTGCCGTTCGCATTGGTGAGCGTCTGACCCGTCCGTATCTTGTACTTCGCGGCGAACATCAAATTTTTCGTTTTGACGTAGCTGCTCAGCCTGCCTATAGCAGTAAAATCCATTTCAATCGCCTCCTTGGCTGAAAGAGCTTTTAGCTATCAGCTTAGAGCTTTCAGCTTTCAGCAAAACAATCCTGAAAGCTGGAAGCTGACACCTGAAAGCTAAGATAATCCTCGTTTACATTCTACAGGACGCCGCGCAGGTTGGCAACTAAATTCGTCGGCGCGCTTGCAATTTGATTTGCAGGATTACAGTAAAAAATTTTTTTTGCAAAATATATACAGCGTCAAATCTTCATGGTAAAATTCAAATGTAAAGATTTTTCTCTTGTGTACACTGAAAGGAAGTGGTTTTATGAAAGAATTTGTTTTCGACCTCCAGCGTTTTACCGCCATACGGGCATTTGCCTCTGCGGCAAGAGCAGTCGGTTCTTCAGCGACCAAAATTGCAGAACCCGACGGTCCCGCAATATTCGTAGGTGATCTTTACGCATCGGGTAAAGCTTTGATTAAAGATTTTAATAGCGGCAATGTCTCAGCTGGTATCTTCGAAACATTCAACGGCATCTTATCTTCTTTTGATTTTATCACATCAAAATTGAAAAACTTGAATATTCCATTTTTAAGCTTGGCTTCTTCTATGGCAAAATTCGAGGCAGTTATTCAAAGAGCGCAAAAAGAAAAGCCTCTCAGTGCTGATACACGTGACGAGCTTGTAACGAATTTTATTGATTTTATTGGCGAAGGTGTAAAAACCGCTACCTTTTTTGTCATTCCGGGCGGAGTTGTAGCAAGATTTTTGGCTTCGGAAGCTTTCGGCATACTAGGGGTTGTTGGTAAATTAAAAGTGAATAACGACAGAAGCAAGTAAAACAA
>CAMJMR010000094.1 GCA_946407095.1 uncultured Selenomonadales bacterium
ATTTTGTTTCACCCGAAATATATTTTATCACTTTTTGTCCACAGTTCCTAGGAGCGATAATATTTGCAAAGACAAATCACGCTCACGTATAGGGAACGAGGTTTTTTGTTTGCAAAAAAATTGCCCCCCGTTGCCGAGGAGCCGAATAAAAAATTTTTAGGAGCAACGACGCGTCATTAACTCATGAACGCGTCGCCACATACGATGAAATCACATTTCAGCCGCGCAGATTTTATTTCATGCCCGCTTGAGCCGCAACTTCAGCCGCGAAATCGGTTTCTTTCTTTTCGATGCCTTCGCCGAGCTGCCAGCGCGTGAAACGCAAAACCTTTTCCTTGCCGAGGATGTCTTTGACGGTCTGCTTGTTGGCGGGGTCGGATTTGACGAATTCCTGTTCGACGAGGCAAACTTCCTTGTAGAACTTGTTGATGCGTCCTTCGACCATGCGCTCAACGATTTTGGCGGGCTTGCCCTCTTCGAGAGCCTGCTTGCGGAGAATTTCCTTTTCGTGTTCGAGTTCGGAAGCGTCGACGCCTGCGCGGTCAACGGCGGAAGGATTGGCGGCAGCGATTTGCATGGCGACATCTTTGCCGAGTTCGTCGGAGCCACCCGTCATTTCCACGAGCACGCCGATTTTCCCACCCATATGAATATAACTTGTAAGTTTTCCCGAAGTTTCATAGATCACGAAGCGGCGAATGGAAATTTTTTCGCCGATAGTGGCAGTCGCCTCCGTGACGAGGTCGGAAACTTTTTTGTCGTCGATAACGCCGTCATTGAGCGCGTCGAGGTCGGCGGGCTTGGCGGAGGCAATGTATTCGATGACTTTCTTTTCGAGCGCGCGGAAATTTTCGTTGTTGGCGGTGAAGTCGGTTTCGCAGTTGATTTCGAGCAGGACGCCCGTTTTGCCGTCCTTGGAAATGTAAGCGGCAACGGCACCGTCGGCGGCAGTACGTCCGGCCTTTTTGGCGGCCTTGGCGATGCCTTTTTCGCGCAACCAGTCGATAGCCTTTTGCATATCGCCGTCGGTCTCGGTCAGCGCCTTTTTGCAATCCATCATGCCCGCGCCCGTTCTTTCGCGCAGTTCCTTAACAGTCTTAGCACTTATAGCCATTTATGTCACCTCAAAATTATTCTTCGTTTTCTTCAGACGCCTCGGCAATTTCCGCGCCCTGGTTGCCTTCCAACATAGCGTCGGCCATTTTCGCGGTAAGGAGCTTGACGGCACGAATGGCGTCGTCATTGCCGGGGATAACGTAGTCAATCTCGTCGGGGTCGCAGTTCGTGTCGACGATGGCAACAATCGGGATGTTGAGCTTGCGGGCTTCGGCAACGGCAATGCGTTCCTTGCGCGGGTCGACGACGAACAGCGCGCCGGGCAATTTGCTCATTTCCTTGATGCCGCCCAAGTATTTTTCGAGACGCGCCATTTCGTGACGGAGCTGCATGACTTCCTTTTTGGTGAGGACTTCAAAGGTTCCGTCCTGTTCCATGGTTTCGAGTTCCTTGAGACGATTGATGCGCTTCTGAATGGTCTGGAAGTTGGTGAGCATTCCGCCCAGCCAGCGTTCGTTCACGAAGAACTGCCCGCTGCGAAGAGCCTCTTCCTTGACGGCCTCTTGAGCCTGCTTTTTGGTGCCGACGAAGAGAATCGATTTGCCCTCCTCGGCCACGCTGCGCACGAAGTTGTAAGCCTCGTCGACTTTGCGAACGGTCTTTTGCAAGTCGATGATGTAAATGCCGTTGCGCTCGGTGAAAATGTAGCGCGCCATTTTCGGGTTCCAACGACGGGTTTGGTGTCCGAAGTGCACGCCCGCTTCCAAAAGCTGTTTCATTGAGATAACTGCCATTTGAAACTACCTCCTGTTTTTCATTCGCAGAACATTTTTCGCGCCGATTAACAGCCTTCGGAATTTTCTAGTCCCTAGTCCCTAAACTGAACAGGCGACGCTCCGATTCTGCGTGATTTTGTAAACGGCGCGCATTATACCATAGGAAATTTTTTACGGCAAGGATTATTTTGTCGGCGGCGACTGATTCGGAAAATAATCTGAAAAATTAACGTTGACATAGAAAAATTATCGTGCTAAAATTTTTGACGTTGACAGGTACGAAAGGCAATCGCGGGGAAGAAATTCCACGAGGAAAGTCCGGACTCCGCAGAGCAGCGTGCCGGGTAACGCCCGGTGAGAGTAATCTTAAAGACAGTGTCACAGAAAAGGAAACCGCTTGTCTGGGAACTAGGAACAAGGAACTGGGAACTAGTCAAGTAAGGATGAAAAGGCAGGGTAAAAGCCTACCGACGGACGGGTAACCGTTCGGGCTGATAAACCTCACGCGGAGCAAGCCTAAATAGGAAAGGGTTGAAGTTGCTCGCTGACCTTTCGGGTAAGGTGCTCAGACTTGGGCGGCAACGTTCAAGCAAGATAAATGATTGCCATTGACAGAATCCGGCTTATTGACTGCCTGCCAACACCACGCGAAATTAAAAACGTCGCTGCCGAAAAATTTCGCGGCGGCGTTTTGTCAATTAAGAATGAAAGAACTTGTCCCTTGTCCCTTTTCATTGATTGATTTTTAGAAAAATTTCAGCTGATAATTCAGTTATTAATCACAACGAAAGATTATAATTCGGTTAAATTTTTCAGAGAGGAAGTGGCTGATTTTGAGGAGTTTTTTGCGAGCGTTGATGACGGTGATGCTTTTGCTACTGATTAGCGTTTCCACGACCTACGCGGCAGGACAGTTCAGAGTAGGTGACCAAGGCGCAGAAATCGAAGAGATTCAAGACAAGCTTGTCGTGTTGGGCTACGACGTGATGGCTGACGGAGCTTACGGCCCCGCGACCGTCGAGGCTGTCAAAGAATTTCAAAAATCCTGCGGCATCAAGGCGGACGGCTTAATCGGCCCCGCAACCTACTCGGCACTTTTGGGCAAGGACATGCCCGACATAAGCCGCAGCATGAATTACGTTGCCGGCAGATTAATCGCCGCGTCGATGGATTATATCGGCGTCCCTTACGTCTTCGGCGGCACCAGCCCCTACGGCTTTGACTGTTCCGGTTACGTCCAATACGTCTTCGCCAAGTCCGGCATTTCCCTCCCGCGCACTGCCGATGTTCAATACGAAGTCGGCACGCCCATTTCCACCACAGACCTCGTTTCGGGCGATTTGGTTTTCTTCAGCACCTACACCTATGGCGCGTCGCACGTCGGCATTTACCTCGGCGAAGGCAGATTCATTCACGCCAGCTCAAGTCGCGGTGTTACCATTGACTCGCTGGGAAGTTCTTATTGGAGCTCGCACTACATTGGCGCACGCAGAATTTTGTAAGTCTTTCAAGACTTCATCAAAAATAAAATGTCCTTCGGCAAGCCGAGGGGCATTTTTGATTGTAGGGCGAAAGGGCGATTGGAATGTACGGCTTGGGCACGAAAAAAATGTTGAACATCATGATTCTGAAAATCTTGGAGCGATATTCCGACGAGCGGCGTCCGCTGACTCAAAAGCGCATCCTTGAACTTTTGGACGTCGAATACGGCATGAAGTGCGACCGTCGTTCCGTCAAGGCCAATCTGGTTTCGCTAAAGGAAATGGGCTACGACATCAACATCGACGGCGGCGTTTACATTCGCCGCGATTTTGAAGAGGCCGAACTTCGCATTTTGATTGACAGCGTCCTTTTCTCTAAAACGTTATCGCAAACGCAAGCCAAACGTCTGATTGACAAGCTCAAAGGCCTCGGCTCCAATCAATTCAGCGCGAAGGTCAATCACATCTGCAACTCGCCCGAACTGCACCATTCCGACAACAAGCGCGTCATTCTCAATCTCGACGTCCTGAACGACGCCATAAGCTGGAAACGGAAAATTTCTTTCACCTACAACAGCTACGGCGTCGATTTGAAATTGCACCCGCGCAGAGCCGAGACCTACGTCGTCAGCCCCTATCAAATGGCGGCGACCAACGGGCGTTACTATCTGATTTGCAACACCGACGGACACGACAACATTGCTCACTACCGCATAGACAAAATGACGGACGTCCGCCTGCTCAAAGTTCCCGTCAAGCCCAAAAGCGATATCCCCGAATGCGTCAACGGCTTCAACTTGCCCAAGCATATGGCGGAACACATTTACATGTTCAGCGGCAAAAGCATTCAAGTCAAGTTGCGGACGGGCGCGACCATGCTTGATTCTTTGGTCGATTGGTTCGGCAAGGACTTTCAGATTTTGCAGAACGCGGGCGGCACGTTGCTTATCAGCGTCAAAGTCAACGAAATCGCCATGAAGTTTTGGGCAATGCAATACGGCGGGAATGTTGAAATCGTCGAGCCGTTTTCTCTCCGAGAAACTGTCCGAATCACCGCCGAGAACATTGCCGCTACTCACAAGCCGCCTCCGCCGCCAAAAACTTAAGGCAAACGTCACGGTCTTCCGCCGCCGTTTGATTATCGGGCTCCAGCTCCAAAACTTTATCGAAGTCGGCAAGTGCCAGCCTGTAATTGTTGCCCCACCGCAAAATCGCCAGCCCGCGCTGCAAATACGCCTCCGAAAAATTTTCGTCCCTTGCTATGGCCGCCGTGAAATATTTGCAGGCAAGAATGCTGTCGTTCAAATCCCATTCAGTGTAACTTGTCCCCAATTCCGAATGCGCCAAGCCCAGCAGAAAATAAATTTTCTTCAAGCCGTCCGCGTGGAAGCGCATGAACTTCAGTGCCTGTTCGCAATAGGCGACGGCGTTGAGGTATTTCCCCATATCGTAATTTTTTTTTGCCTCCGCCAGTTTCTGCGCGGCAATCGCTTTGTCGTCCACGATAATCCCTCCGAAAAATTTTTTCGCGATAATCGTAGCACTTCCCGTGTAAAAAATTTTTTACAAGCGTCGTCAGAACCGCGTGCAAAAAAATGCACATTGCTGTCGTTATAATGGTGTCGAAGTCAACGATTGAGGGTAGTTGGTAAATTTTAGCAGTGACGGTTATTTTTCCGCCTGACTTCGTTGTTGCGCACTCGACGTACCACAGTACGACTTCGTGCTTACGCCTCGTCATGCGAAAAAATTCCTCGTCACATCCTGATTTTACCAACACACTCTAGGAACTGTGGACAATTCATTTTAACCAGAGAAGAATAGCAGCAAAAAGAAC
>CAMJMR010000095.1 GCA_946407095.1 uncultured Selenomonadales bacterium
ATTTTGTTTCACCCGAAATATATTTTATCACTTTTTGTCCACAGTTCCTAGGGGCTCTTTTTGTTGTCGATTCTTCCTGTGGATACCCTGCGTAGTTTTTCAACTAACAAGCGCGGTTTAACACAGCCGCCCGCTTTTGGCAAGCAGACTGCCGCGTTATCTTGGAGCAATCAGCGTTCGCATGGCATTCAGGACGGCAAGAATCATGACGCCGACGTCAGCGAAGATAGCCGCCCACATATTCGCGAGCCCGACCGCGCCGAGGATTAAGCACAGCACTTTGACGCCGATAGCGAAGGCAATGTTCTGCTTGACGATTGAAAGGCATTTGCGCGCGATTTTTATCGCCTTGGAAATTTTCAGCGGGTCATCGTCCATAAGCACTACGTCCGCCGCCTCAATCGCTGCATCGGAGCCGAGCGCGCCCATTGCTATGCCGACATCTGCGCGGCTGAGGACGGGCGCATCGTTAATGCCGTCGCCGACGAACGCAACCTTGCCGCTTGCCTGCGCGGACAAAATCTTTTCAAACTCTGTGACCTTATCGGCGGGGAGGAGTTCGCTGCGATAATTTTTTATGCCGAGTTCGCTTGCAACCTTCGACGCGATTTTTTCACTGTCGCCCGTGAGCATGAAGACGCTTTCGACGCCCGCGCCCGTCATAGCGGCAACGGCCTCCTTGGCGTGCGGCTTAACGGCGTCGGAAATGACGACGTGCCCCGCGTATTCGCCGTCGACAGCAATGTGAATCACCGTGCCGACTTTGTAGCACGCCTTCCACGCCGCGCTGACTTCGTCCATAAATTTTTCGTTACCGACGCAGACGACTTGCCCGTTGACTTTGGCGCGAATGCCGCGTCCCGCAATTTCTTCGACCGCCTCGACAGTGCAATCGTCATGCTCGTTGGGATAGGCCTTGCGCAAGGAATTGGCTATCGGGTGCGTTGAGTAGCGTTCGACGTGCGCGGCAAGGTGCAAAAGTTTTTCGGCGTCGAAGTTCAGATTCTTGGAGTGAACGGCATCGACGTCGAAACTGCCTTGCGTGAGAGTGCCCGTCTTGTCCATGACGACCGTCTTGACATTGGCGAGCGTCTCAAGGAAATTGGAGCCCTTAATCAGAATGCCTTCGCGACTTGCGCCGCCTATGCCCGCGAAGAAACTCAACGGGATGCTGATAACCAAGGCGCACGGACAGCTTATGACAAGGAAAATCAGCGCGCGATAAAACCACGTTGCCCAATCGCCCGAAACAAGCGGCGGGATAACGGCAAGGGCGGCCGCGCAGATGACGACGACGGGCGTATAGATTCGGGCGAACTTCGCGATAAAGTCTTCGGATTTGGATTTGCGGGAGCTTGCGTCTTCGACGAGTTCCAAAATCTTTGACGCGGTGGATTCGCCGAATTCCTTAGTCGTTTGGATTTTGAGGACGCCGTTTAGATTGATACAGCCGCTTATGACTTCGGAGCCCGCCGACACTTCACGCGGGAGGCTTTCGCCGGTCAGCGCGACGGTGTTCAGCGTAGAGTTGCCCGCGACGACGACGCCGTCAATCGGAATTTTTTCGCCGGGCTGAACGACAATCACCGTACCGACTTCGACTTCGTCAGGGTCAACCTGCTCAAGCCCGTCGTCCGTTTCGATGTTGGCATAATCGGGGCGAATGTCCATAAGCTCGGAAATATTTTTTCGACTGCGACCGACGGCGTAACTTTGAAACCATTCGCCGATTTGGTAGAATAGCATGACGGCGATGGCCTCGTTGTAGTCCCCGTCCTCGTACACGGCAAGAGCGAACGCACCGAGGGTTGCAATCGTCATAAGGAGGCTTTCGTCGAGCGGGCGGCGATTCTTGAGACCGTGAAGGGCTTTAAGGACGATGTCATAGCCGACGACGGCATAAGGCACCAAATACAGCACGAGCCTTGCGATGCCGTTGACGTTGACGAAGTTCAGCGCGATAAGCAAGCCTGCCGCGATTAGGATTCGGATTAAGTTCCTGCGTTGCTTAGCAGTCACAAGTAGATCTCACAATCTTTTTCGACGCGCTTACAATTATCGCGGACACGCGTCATAACTTCTTTGGCGTCGACGCCGTCCTCGAATTCGACTTTCATTTTGAGCGTCATGAAGTTGACGACGGCATCCTTGACGCCCGAAGTCTTTTTGGTCTCGGTCTCCATGAGGTTGGCGCAGTTGGCGCAGTCCACGTCGATTTTGTAAGTTTTCTTCAAGTCAATCAGCCTCCAAAAAATTTTTAACGAAGCTAGCGCGCCCTGTGGGCAAGCGTATAACCGCGGACAGTTAATTTCAAACGGCGCAACGTTAGAGCGCGTCATCAGGATGCAACGTCACGTTGCTTTTGTAAGTCTTCTTCAAGTCAATCAGCCTCCCAATAATTTTTATCAATTACGGGAAAGTATATAGCACGGGGGAATTTGAATGTCAAACGCGCAGATAAAAATGATTCGCAAGCTGGCGCAAAAAAAATACCGCAACGAGCTGAAATTGTTCGTGGCGGAGGGCTTGCGGCTGTGTGAGGAGGTGTCGCCCGCGCAGATTGAGTTCGGCTTTTATACGCGGGCATTTTTATCGGACGAGCGGTCGGCGGCATTGGTCGAGCGATTGGGGAAAGTTGCGCCGCTTGAGGAAATTTCGGAGCCGACGCTTGAAAAAATTTCGGACACGCAGACGCCGCAAGGGATATTGCTTGTCGTGCGGCAAAGGCTGTCGACGTTGGCGGAAGTGGCGGCAAAAAAAATAATCGCCGTATTGGACGGCGTGCAAGACCCCGGCAACGTCGGGACGATATTGCGGACGGCGGCGGCATTCGATTGCGGCGCGATACTGTTGGAAGGCTCGGCGGAAGTTTTCAATCCCAAGGTCGTGCGTTCGTCAATGGGCGCGATTTTTTACATGCCGATAGTCGCAACAAGCCGCGCAGATTTTTTGAGCTTGAGCGGCGTGGAAGTAGTGGCGGCGGCAGTCGACGCGTCAGCGGAAATTTATCACCATCACGACTTCACGCGCTCGAAGGTTGCGATAGTATTCGGCTCGGAGGCGGGGGGCGTCTCAAAAGAAATACTCGACGCAGCCCGCAAGATTTTCATACCGATGCGCGGCCACGCCGAGAGCTTAAACGTTGCGACATCTGCCGCGATAATTTTGTCCGAAGCCGTCAGGCAGTCACGATTATATTAGTGGGCTAGCAATGCGCAGGCATTTCGTTGCGGCGCGGACAGCGAAACTTGCTTGAAATTTTTCTCGGCGAGTCATGCCAAAAGTTTTTTCAGCAAATTGGTAGCAATGCCGCATCTCCTAAAATCTTTAAGAACTGACAACGCCAGGGAAGGCGTCTCGTCGTCAAGATGACCGTAATCGTTCATGATTCGCGCCCAACATAGACCGACAATCTTCCCGTCGACCTCGGCAACGAAACCGCAATCCGCCGGACGCATTCCGAAGTCCTTTACGTAAACTTGCAACTCGGCTCGTTCGATAATTTCTCGTGGAGGCTTCGGCACGCCGTCGGGAACGTAAATCGCCTCGTACAGAAAAATTTTAAGCGCGGCATATTCGTCCGATTTAATTTCGCGAACAATCACGGAACTCAAGCAGTTAGCACCTTGACGAACATGAACAGCACGAAGACCAGATGAGCCGCTGCCGCCGCGATAATCGCTCGAATTCCCCAGCGCATTAAAATATTCACGATAAGCACCTCCAAAAATTCAATTCCACAGACAAGCGACAATCAGCGCGGGCAAGAAGTTGGCGACGCTGATTTTTTTGTCGGGCAAGAGCAGATTGACACCGATAGCGAAAATCAGCACATTGCCGACGCCCGACAGATTGGCCAATGCGACTTCGGTCATCAGCGGCTCGATTAAGCCCGCCAACAAAGTAATCGCGCCCTGGAAAATGCCGACGCTCACGCAGGAAAAGATACAGCCCTTGCCGAGGCTCGCCGTCATGACCAGAATTATAATCAAGTCAAGCGCGGACTTGGCGATTAGGACGGTGGCGTCGTGAAGCAAGCGGTCGTTAATCGCGCCGATAACAGCCATTGCGCCGATACAAACGGTCAGCGACGCCGTCACGAAGCCGTCAACGAATTTCGCATCGCCGTCGTTGCCGGAACGCTTGCGGAGCCAAAAGCCAAGCCTCTCGAACTTGCCGTCGATGTCGATAATCGCGCCGACGAGCCCGCCGCCGATTAGGCTTGCGATAAAAAGCATTGCGTCGAAATTTTTCAAAGCACCGTCCGCGCCGAGGAAAATGACCGTCAAAGCGCAAGCGTCCTGCAAAATTCGTCTGATATTTTCCGTAAGGAATTTTCCGCCGAACAAGCCGATTATCCCGCCAATGATGATTGCCGCGACGTTAATCAGCGTGCCGAGCCCAGCGAAATGAATTTCCGCCATAAGCCCTCCGAAAATTTAAAGAGCCGCGTCGATTTGACAACGGCTCTGAATATTTGATTGGCAGGGGCAGAAGGACTTGAACCCTCAGCCTGCGGTTTTGGAGACCGACGCTCTACCAGTTGAGCTATACCCCTGTTGGGGCGACTCATGGGGATCGAACCCACGCATATCGGAGCCACAATCCGACGTGTTAACCACTTCACCAAAGTCGCCGTTTTGAAATTCAGCCTTGAATCTTAAAGACCCAAGGCTGAACATTTTAGCGGCAAATACCTACTCTCCCGGGGCGTCGCCACCCAAGTACCATTGGCG
>CAMJMR010000096.1 GCA_946407095.1 uncultured Selenomonadales bacterium
CTCATAATACACTTACTATATCACTTTTTACCCTTTATGAACACCTGTTCTTAAGGTCGCACTGCTTGCGCCGTCGTCTTGGGGCGGTCACCCGATTGAATTCGTCGTCGTTCGCGATAATGCGATGATTAAAAAAATCGCCCGTTGCAAACGCATGGGCGCGCCGCCGCTCTTGCAAGCCGACGTTGCGATTGTCGTTATGGCGAACACGGCGGGCTTGGAACTGTGGATTGAAGATGCCGCCGTCGCTTCGACGTACATTTTGCTTGCGGCCGAACAATTCAACGTCGGTGCCTGTTGGATTCACATTCGCGGCCGCGCGGGGCAACGCCTCACCGCCGACGAGGAAATTCGTCAACTGCTTGGCGTGCCCGATAATTTTTCCGTCCTTAACGTCGTGGCATTGGGCGGCAAGGGCGAAAACAAATCTGCGCGGACTGAAAAAGATTTGCCGTTCCAAAACGTTCACCGCGAGAATTTTACTTCGCAGGCCTGATGAGCTTTGTAATCCAATAATAGTCGGAAGGATACATGACGACGCCGTCGACGTACTTGGCATTGATGATGTTGGTTTGCGGGTAGCCGAAGAACAAAGACGCGCCGTCGTCAAGCAGAATTTGTTGCAGTTCGATAATCAGCTGACGACGTTTCGCCGCGTCGAATTCGGAGCTTAGTTGCTCAAGTTTGGCATCGTAGGCGGGGTTGCTGTAGCCGCTGCCGTTTTGCGGGTTGGAGCCGTCGGCGTTCGACTTCCAATACCACGTCAAGAAAATTTCGGGGTCGCCGGTGTTGGCGGTCGTGATGTTCGAGATAAGCAGGTCGTATTCGCCTTTGATGCCCATGCCGTCAATCAAGTTGTAGTCGACGGTGTTAATCTTGATATCGAAGCCGAGTTTCTTCAAGTCGGACTGAACGGCCTCCGCATACAGCGGAAGTTCTGCGCGGGAATTGTAGACGACGAAATCAAGCTCAAGGTTGCGGCCGTCCTTATCGCGAATGCCGTCGCCGTCAGAGTCTTTCCAGCCCGCCTCGTCAAGCAGTTGCGCGGCGCGTTCGGGATTGTAGGCGTTGGGGTCTTTCAGTTGGTCGAAGCCGTAATCGAGCGAGGGCGGCACGGGAGCCTTGCCGGGGATGAAAGTTTTCTTCAACAGCACGTCGTTGTAAGTTTCGCGGTCGCAACCGCAAATCAGCGCGGCGCGGACTTTCGGGTCGCTCAAGATGTGGTCGGGCTTTTGATTCAGCCTTGCCAACACGACGCGCAGGCTTGCAATTTCGTCGACGTGAAATTTGTCGTTGCCCTTGAACAAGTCGATATCGCCCGCCGCAATGTTGACCGCAACATCAACGTCGCCGCTCTGCAACGCCATTGCGCGGGTATTCGGGTCGTCAATCGAGGGAATCTCAACGGTCGGATAGGGAACTGCGCCGTCCCAATAATTTTCGTTGCGCTTCATGACGGCGCGTTCTTTGACGAAACTTTCAACCGTGTAAGGCCCCGTGCAAATGGGCCCCTCCTTGCTGAAGTCACGAGAGGCCTCCGCCGTTGTGTCGACGATTATGAACAGCGGGTCGGCGAGGTAGCCGGGCATTCCGGGCAAGGGCTTGTTCGTCGTGATAACCAGATTTTGCCCGTCAGCCGTCATCGAGGCGTATTCAAAGAACGTCGCGGCGCGAGTATTCTTGGCAAAGGCGCGTTCGATTGAAGTCTTGACGGCTTCGGCGGTCAGCGGCGTGCCGTTGGAAAATTTGACGCCGTCGCGGATTTTGAACGTCCACGTCAAATGGTCGTCGCTTACCTGCCAGCTTTCGGCGAGCCACGGCTGAATGTTCATTTTCTCATCGAATTTGGTCAAGCATTCGCCCAGACCGTAGCGCATGACAACCCAGCCGAAATAATTCTGCGTAGGCTCCAGCGTGTCGGCAAAGTTGGTGACGCCGACTTTGAGGACGTTGGGGTCGCCGCCGCTTGAAGACGAGCCGCCGCCGCCGCCGCCGCAACCCGTAATGAACAGCGCGCCCGCGCAGAGGGCTGTTGCCAAAACTTTTTTCCACTTGAACATCATGATAAGACCTCCCAAAAAATTTTATTATTGTCAACGTGACGTTGCAGGGGACGAGGCCGCCCATGGATGGGCGGCCGCCGCGACTTCGACGCGTGATGCGTCGACAGCGGCACGAGCGGTTTCGGGTAGCGCGGGCGTTGGACAAGTGGTCGGTATCCGCCCCGCGCGTAGCGGTGGCTTTCTTTGCTACTTTCTTTCGCCAGTGAAAGAAAGTAGTTAATCAACTTAAAATTTTCAAAATCACTGCTGCCTTGGGTCGAGCACGTCGCGCAAGCTGTCACCCCAAAGGTTGAACGTCGCCACGACAATGAAAATCGCCGCGCCGGGATAAATCATCAGCCACGGTGCCGTTTGAATGTATTGCCGCCCTTCGTTGAGCATGAGTCCCCATTCGGGCGTCGGGGGCTGCGCGCCGAAACCCAAGAACGATAAGCCGGCAATTTCCATCATCATCGTGCCGATATCCATTGCGCCCGTTATCACGACCATCGGCAAAATGTTCGGCAGGATGTGCCGCCACAAGATGTTAATCGTCTTGGTGCCGTTGACCTGCGCGGCGATAATGAAGTCGTTGTTTCGGAGCTTTATGACGAGCGAGCGGACGAGGCGGGCGTACTTTGCCCAGCCGACTGCCAACAGCGCAATGATTGTATTGACGACCGAGCCGCCCAATATGCCCGCAATCGCGATAGCCAGCACGACGCCGGGGAAGGCAAGCATCATATCGGCGAGGCGCATAAGAATCATTTCGACTTTGCCGCCGAAGTAGCCCGACGTTATGCCGACAAGCGAGCCGACAATCGCAAGCAACATAACCAAGCAAATCGTCATGAACAGCGAGACTTGCGTACCCGCGATGATTCGGCTCAAGGTGTCGCGTCCGAGCTTGTCGGTGCCCAAGAGGTGTTCGGCGGAGGGCGGTTGCAAGACGTTGCGCATATTTCCGTCGAAAGGGTCTTGCGGCGCGAGATACGGCGCGAAAATCGCCACGAACAAAATCAACACGACTGCCGCGCTGTAAATTGCGAACAGCCGATTTTTTTTGAAGACTTCAATCACCGCGCCGCCTCCTTCCTAAGCTTCGGGTCAAGGTACGAATACGACAAATCGACCAAAAAATTTATCAGCATGTAGACAATCGCAATCCACAGGACGAATCCTTCAATCAGCGGGTAGTCGCGCATCATTATCGCGCGCACCGCCATGTTGCCCATGCCCGGCCAGCTGAAGACTATTTCGATAACCGCCACGCCGCCGAGCAGCCAGCCGATTGACATTCCGAGCAAAGTTATCAGCGGCAAGACGGCATTTGGCAAGACGTGCTTGAAAAGTATCGCCGATTCGCTCAAGCCGCGCGCCCGCGCTCCGATGACGTAATCTTGATGAAGTTCGTCGAGAATGACCGTCCGCACTTGCCGAACGTATTTCGTCGACTGATAAATCGCCAAAGTTATCGCGGGCAAGATAATTCCCTTCGCCGTGACGGTTGAGCTTGCTATCGGGAACCAGCCCAGCTTGAGCCCGAAAATGTACAGCAAAATCAATCCGAGCCAAAAGTTGGGCATCGACACGCCGATAAACGAAAAAAATCTTACCAGGTAGTCAGGCCACTCATTCTGCCGCACCGCCGACCATATGCCCAGCGGAATTGAGATTATCAACACGAAGACGACCGTCACGAAGGCAAGCAGGATTGTTCCGACGAAACCCTCCGATAATTTTTCGACGACGGGCTTTTTCGCCGAATAACTCATGCCCATGTCGCCCTGCACCACGCCCGCCAGCCAGTTGCCGTATTGCACGAGGAACGGCTTATCAAGTCCGAGCTCCGCGCGCGTTTTCTGCAAGACCTCTTCGGAAACGATTGTGTCAGCCGATTCGAGCAACATGGCGGCAGGGTCGCCCGGCGCAAGGTACGCCAGGCAAAACGTCAAGAAACTCACGCCGATTAACGTTACGAGCATTTGCGCCAGCCGATTCGCCAACCGATTCAAAACGTCACCCCCAAAAAAAATTTCCCGCCTCCGAAGAGACAGGAAACCAAATAAAAGACACGTCGTGCCGAAATCTCCTCCCCGTCACTCGCAGGTCAAGCGGCGATTGTTAATCGGGCAATTCTCCCGGCTCCGAGTCAACGCTTGGCCGCGCCTTCCCAAGTTTCCCCAGTGACATAAATGCGGCTTCGCTCGTCGTTACGGTGACGTGATCGCTTCGGCGTTTAACCGAATTCCTTATTGAGGCTTGCGCCACCCGATTCAATCCATATTCAATTTTCGCGGCTATGATAAGGCAAACTTATCGACGTGTCAACAAAAAAGTCTTTGTGTGACAGTCTGGCGCGCCAAAATGCAAAATCGCCTTCAATCGCTCAAATGTGACGATGCGGAGGCGATTTTTAGTTTTTTGACCGAAAAGCGGGCTCGAAGTGCTCATTTTCCTTGCCGCGCCACAAAATTTCTTCTAAAATTGCGCCAACATAGGACGGAAACATTTTAGGGGTTGTTGGTAAAGTCGAGTACAGAAAAAAACATAAGCAAATCTTTGA
>CAMJMR010000097.1 GCA_946407095.1 uncultured Selenomonadales bacterium
TCATAATACACTTACTATATCACTTTTTACCATTTATGAACACCTGTTCTTAGAAGTGGCGGAACAGTTAGCGCGTTGCAACTGACGACAAAGGAAACGTTATCGCCGCGCTTATTGCGAACGCTTACCAGTACGCGTTCGCCCACTTCGATGCCGGAAACATCGATAGCGGCACGAGCGATTTCGGGTTGCGCGGACATTGCGGCGGTGGTCGGTAGCTACGCCTTTTCTTTTTGCTACTTTTTCTTTGGGCGCGCGAATGTACAATGTAAGTGCAACGTAGTGGAAAAATATACTTCTGCGGGTGTTCTATAACCCAAACATTTTCTGGGACGGTAATTTAGTTGGTCAACGACTTTTTCTAAGGCGCGTCAAGTCGTAACCTTTCGGAAAATATCCGCGTAACAAGCCGTTGGTATTCTCGTTGGTGCCGTGATGCCACGGTTGATGAGGCGGCGGAAAGTAGAATTCAACGCCCAACTCCGTCGTTACCTTGCCGTGAAGTTGAAATTCTCTTCCTCTGTCAGGGGTTATCGTGTAGAGCGGTTGACACTGAAATACCTCAATGAACGTTTTTGTTCCGGCGTATCCCTGCGTAGATTGCTATCGTCCTGTAACTTATCTGAATCGGATAATTTTCGAGCTTGAGACGATTGGCAATTTGTTCGGGCGGCATTTTTTACGTCTTCGCGTGTAGCAAGTATTCACCACCATTACGATAAACATCTTAGCAGGAAACTATGAGTTTTTCATTGTGTTGCACTTACATTTTACATTCGCGCGGTCAAAGAAAAAGTAGATCCTAACCATAAAAGTTATTAAATTATCAAATCGAAGGAACGATTTCATTTACCAACAGTCCCTAGCCTGCCTTACGATTCGTAAAGCCCGAAGCTTGCGAGCCACGCGAGGATAACGGAAACGGGACCAGTGATAAAGCGAGAATACAGCACCGAGGGCACGCCGACTTCGACGGTTTCAGCATCAGCTTCAGCCAAGCCGAGGCCGACAGGAACGAAGTCGCAAGCGCATTGAGCATTAATAGCGAACAGCGCGGGCAATGCCAAATGCGGCGGGATGTTGCCTTCGCCGATTTGCACGTCGATAAGAACACCGATAACCTGAGCGATAACCGCGCCCAGTCCCAGGAACGGCGAGAGGAGCGGGAACGAACAGATACAAGCCAAGATAACCAGACCGACAATATTGCCCGCGAGAGGCGAGAGCAGGTTAGCGATGACGTCGCCAATGCCCGTGCCGAGGATTACGCCGATAAGCATGGAGACGAACGCCATAAACGGGAGAATCGTGCGGATAATCGTGTTGATTGAGTCGCGGCCTGCTTGATAGAAAACCGAGACGATACCGCCCATAAAAAAAATCGACCGATTAACAGCCGACTATTGCTGAAAACGCTCCGATAAGCTACAATGGTTTTGTAAGTATAACCAAGAGCCTGTCGGGGCGTTTCTGTTTGCATTGTAGCGTTTCGACGGCCGCTTGTCAAAATTTTGGAGGCGATAGCATGAAGGACAAGGAAAAAATTTTCAAACTGTTGCGCGAATCCGTCGAGACGCCGCAAGAATCGTTCGCCGTCGAGGAAATGATTCGCAAGGTCGAAGGCAACTTGCCGCGCGTCGAGGTCGTTGACGAAACGCACCAAAAGTTCAACAGCGTTGTCTATTGCATGAGCCGTGCGCCGCGAATGGAGGGACGCTATTTCAAGTTGCTCAGTCTTCACCGCATGGTTTGGACGTGCTACAACGGAGAAATTCCGGACGGCTACGACATTCACCACAGAGACTTCGACAAGAATAACAACGATATTTCAAATCTGGTCGCGTTGCCGAAATCCGTGCACCAGAGTCTTCACGCCAGAACCAACGGCTTGAAAACGCGGAAGAATCGCGGCAAATTTATCTGCGTGAACTGCGAGCGCGAGTACGAAGCCGACGATAACGGACACAATCTGTACTGCTCTAAGAAGTGTCTTGAAGAATACAAAAAAAATGTCCTTTACGCCTAAACGCGCGTTTGCGCTCACTGCGGCAAGACGTTTTCGGCTTATCGTTACGGGCATCAAAAATTTTGCTGTCACAAATGCTCAACTGACCATAATAAAAAAAGCTGAGCGTACCGCCGCAGTCGATGACGACAACGAGATATTTCGTCGTCGGGGACGCGGGTTTTGAAGCCGTCAACGAGTTCGCAGCCCGTCATTTCGGCGAGCGTCTGCGCAACCTTCGACATGACGCCGCCCGTGATATTGACGACTTTATTTTTCTTCGCGTCGGGTATGAGCGTCAAGGGGCCGCCGAAGCCGCCGCTACCTGCCTTTACGACTACCGCTTTATAATCAGCCATTATGTTCACTCCTTACGCAGTCTTCAAAGTCTTGCTCAACGAAATGCCCTGTTGCTTTTGGACTTAAGCCGTGCAAAAGTCGGTCAAGCCGCGCAGGAAGTTAATCACGATGCCGATAAGCAGGTAGCGCAGTGCCGGGTCGACGGAGTTCAGGCCGAGCGTCGTGATGCCGTTGGCAATGCCGAGGTAAACGATAAAGCCGACTGCGTGAACAATCGGCTTGAAAAATTTCTTATATTGCGGAAAACGCTCCGATAAGCTACAATGGTTTTGTAAAGCTAACCACGAGCCTGTCGGGGCGTTTCCGTTTGCATTGTAGCGTTTCGGCGGCCGCTTGTCAAAATTTTGGAGGCGATGGCATGAAGGACAAGGAAAAAATTTTCAAACTGTTGCACGAGTCCGTTGAGACGCCGCAAGAATCGTTCGCCGTCGAAGAAATGATTCGCAAGGTTGAAGGCACAATGCCGCCGATTGAAACCGTCAGCGACACGCAGAAAAAATTCGGCGGGTTTAAATTCTACAGAAACGTCGGCAAAAATTTCTATTGCACAATCAGCATTCACAGATTCGTTTGGACGTATTTCAACGGCGAAATTCCCGAAGGTTACGACGTTCAACACCGCGACCTCAATCACGACAACAACGACATTGCAAATCTTAAGCTTGTAACCAAAGATGAGCACAAAAAAATTCACGCGGCAGTTAAATCGACGCGCCGCCCCGATAAAAAATCAAAATTCGCCTGCGCGGTCTGCGGGCGAGAGTACGAAGCTGCCAATCGTGGCAACAACTCCTATTGCTCCGCGAAATGCAAAAAAATCGCCGAACGAGCCCGCGCTGTCGAAATTAAAATCTGTTCGGTCTGCGGCAAAGAATTCACTACGAGTGACGACGCAAAATTTTGTTCGCGCGAATGTGTCAGCGAATCACTCAAGCGGCAGGAAGTCAAGACGTGCCCCGTGTGCGGCAAAACTTTTTCGAACGCCGTGAGCAAACACCGCAAGCATTGTTCGCCCAAATGCGCCGCCGCCGCTTTGAGATGCCGCGAAATCCGCGCGTGTCTTCATTGCGGCAAAGAATTTTCCGCGCAAATCAATCGCACGCAAAAATTTTGTTCGCGGAAATGCTTTTACGAACACAGACGCGAAAACCGACGCACGCGCCCATAATTCGCCGGAACTTTTTCGCGGGAAGCCGCCATGCCTATGCTGTAGTTCAAGCCGCGCAGGGTGTCGAGGTCGACGCCGATGATTCGGTCGCTGAAGTCCGTTTTGACTTCGCGGCCGTTCTTGTCATAGAAGACCGAGCAAATTTCGCCGACGGTGCCCGTCCTTGACAGAGACTTAATCGCTTGCCGCCCGAATTCTCCCATCCAAACGAGATTCGACGATTTGACGGGCGCGCCGATTCCGACAAGCCCGATGTCGAGTTTCTTCCAGAAGTCGGAAATTTTTTCGTAGTTGGCGTCTTGGACAATGGCGTTGTGAATTTCGGCCGTGCGCGTGATGACGGGCGCGTAAATGTAGTGGCAACGCCCGCCAAACGCCCGCGCCAATTCGTAGCAGAGGGTGTTGACGTGCAGTTCGCTGTCTATATTTTCGGGGCCGCCGTCTAGCGGAACGAAGTCGGCGTCAATCTGCGGCACCTTGGAGTTTTGAGCGTGGCGAGTGAGTTCGCGAATCGACGTGCCCCACGCCAGCCCGATAACCTGATTGTTGGCGACGACGCGGCGCAAAAGTTGCAAGCCTGCGCGTCCCATGGTCTGCTTAACGGCGAGAAGGTCATAGCTGCGCGGAACGATAAAGCATTCCTTAAGCCCGAAACGTTTTTCCATAGCCGATTCGATATCCTCAAAATTTTCGTTGGTTTGGCGATTTCAGTCTGCTTCATGTGCTCAAGATAGTACATCGTCGAAACTTTGATTAAGATTCTGCGTTCAACCGGTGTCATCTGTCTTCCTCCTCCTAGGGGTTGTTGGTAAATTAAAAGTGAATAACGACAGAAGCAAGTAAAACAA
>CAMJMR010000098.1 GCA_946407095.1 uncultured Selenomonadales bacterium
ATCAAAGATTTGCTTATGTTTTTTTCTGTACTCGACTTTACCAACAACCCCTAGCAAACGAAAGGGCAACGCCCCTTAAATATTTTCGACGCCGCCATTGACCAAATCACGTTCGCGATATAAAATTCACATAAAAATTTCAGGAGAGGTTCAACGAAGCAGGTGAGCACTATGGAGAAAACTACGGTCGTTGTAATCGGCGGCGGGGCAACGGGGCTGGGTATTCTGCGCGATTTGTCTATGCGCGGCGTCAAAGCTCTGCTGGTCGAGAAAAACGATTTGGTCAACGGCGCAAGTTCGCGCTATCACGGGCTGCTCCACAGCGGCGGCCGCTACGCCGTCAAAGACCAAGAGGCGGCGCGGGAATGCATTATCGAAAATCAAATCATGCGCAAAATCGGCAAGTCGTGCGTCGAGCCGTGCGGCGGCATGTTCACGCGCCTGGACATCGACGACCCCGCCTACGAGGAACTGTGGGTTAAAGGTTGCAAAGACAGCGGCATCGAGGCGACCCCGATAACTCTTGACGAGGCTTTCAGGCTTGAGCCGAGACTTTCGCGCAAGCACGTCAAAAGCGCGTACCTTGTCCCCGACGCGGCAGTCGACGGCTTCCGCATGGCGTGGCAGCTGATTGATTCGTCGAAACGCTACGGCGGCGACTTCAAAACCTACACCGAGGTTATCGGCTTCGACAGCGTCAACGGCGAACTGCGCGGCGTCAAAGTCCGCAACCAATTCACGGGCGAAGAGTACGAAATCGGCTGCGATATCGCAGTCAATGCGGCTGGCGGCTGGGCGGGCTTCGTCGGCAAATTGGCGGGCGTCGAAATCGGCGTTCAGCCCGACAAAGGCACGCTTATCGCCTTCAATCAGCGAATAGTTAATCACGTCGTCAATCGGTTGCACAAGTCCTCCGATGGCGATATTTTTGTACCGCACGGCTCAATCACAATTCTTGGCACGTCGTCAATGAGCGTCCCGAATCCCGAAGACACGTCGACTTCCCGCGAGGAGGTTGAGAGCCTGATTAAAATCGGCGAGCAGACCTTTGAAGACCTGCGCGACTTCCGAATCCTTAGGACGTTCGCGGGTTCAAGACCGCTTTACATTCCGCCGGGCGGAGCCGTCGGGCGCAGCGCGTCCAGAGGCTTTGCAATCGTCGACCACGAAAGCGACGGCTTGAAGGGCTTCTTCACGATTGTCGGCGGCAAGTTCACGACTTATCGGCTTATGGCGGAAAAGATTTGCAATCAGATTTGCGCCAAGCTGGGCAACAACACGCCCTGCCGCACCGCCGACGAGCCGCTTGTCGAGGAAGTGCCGCAAGCCGACAAAGACCGCGCCAAAAAATTTTTCCCGTCATACGGTACCAATCTTGCCGCAACGCGTTTGGGCGTCGAAGGGTTTAAGAAAGTCGTCGAGCGTCTGGAGCTTGACCCCGAAAGCCGCGAATTGGTTTGCGAATGCGAAAACGTGACCCGCGCGGAGGCCGAAGAGATTTGCACCGCCGATACCAGCTTCATCGTAAACGACGTGCGGCGCAGGACGCGTATCGGCATGGGCACTTGCCAAGGGAATTTCTGCGCGCTTAGGGCGGCGGCAGTCTTCGCGAAGATGAGCATTGAGCCTATGGCGAAAAATTCTCTGGAGCGAATGAGCGAATTCCTTCAAGGGCGTTGGAAAGGCATTCGACCCGTGCTGTTGGGCAGGACGATTCGCGAAACGGAACTGACGCGTTCAATCTACGAGCTGTCAATGAATATTTCGGGAGGTGAGCCTAAGTGAGGACTGCTGATTTGATTGTTGTCGGCGGCGGGCTTGCTGGCTTGATGGCGGCGTCCGTCGCGGCAAGTCACGGGCAAAAGGTTACCGTCTTGACTTACGGCGCGGGCTCTTTGCCCCAAGCAAGCGGCGCGATTGATTTTTTCGATTCATTGGCTCCCGACGCCGCGATTAAGAAATTGCCCGCCGAGCATCCCTATTCCAAAATCGGCTTCAAGAACATAAACGCCGCCGCGAAATTTCTCGTCGACATTGCCGCGCAGGCGAATTTGCCCTACACCGGCAAGCTGTCCGCGCAGATTCCCATGGTCACGGCGGTTGGCACGCTGAAATTTTCCGCGCTTGCCCCCGAATCAATGAACGCCTCGCGCCTCGCCGATAAGGAAAAAATTTTCGTCGTGGGCGTCGAAGGGCTCAAAGACTTTTATTCGCAAATGCTGACCGAAAATCTTAAGCACTACTTCCCCGACAAAACTTTTGAATTCAAAAAGATAGACCTGAAATTTTTGGGCGGGCGCGACATCACTTGCATGGACGCCGCGCAGCTTTTGACCGACAACGAACAGCCGCTTGCCAACGAACTCAAGGCTTTGAACGCCACGGCTGAAGACGCTGTAATAATCCCGCCGATTCTCGGTGTCTTGGGCAATTTCTCTCGCGACATCGTCAAAACTCAACTCCGCGCAGAAATTATCGAAACGACGTGCTTGCCGCCCTCGCCGCCCGGCATCAGGCTTCAACGCGCGTTCATCGTTCATTTGCAGAAGGCGGGCGTCAAATTCTTTGAAAACTCCAAAGTCGTGCGCGGCGTCGTAAGTGGCAAAAAAGTTACGGGCGTCGTCGTCGAAAGTGCCGTTCGCGAAAAAATTTTCCCCGCCAAGAAAGTTATCCTGGCGACGGGCGGCTTTTACAACGGCGGCTTGACAATGCGCGAATTCGACCACCCGAAAGAGCCGATTTTCGATTTGCCCGTTTACTTCCCGCAAGGTGAGGAAAATTGGAGCAACGCGAATCTTTTCAGCGACGAGCCGCAAGGTTTTGCGACGACTGGCATTTTGACGAACGATAAGCTGAATCCCGTCGACGCGGCGGGCAACGTCCTTTATGACAACCTGCACGTCGTCGGCGCGAATCTCGGCGGCTGCGACAAAATTTTTGAGCGTTCGGCGGGCGGCATCGCCATTGCGTCGGCCTACGCGGCGGCTATGGCTTAAGGAGGCGACATCATGAGCGACACCACCAAAGCGATTTTCACGGGCGACCGTTGCCTTTCGTGCACGTCCTGCATGGCGAATTGTCCCGTTATGGCGGCGGTCAAGGAATACAGGGGGCCAAAGCTTGTCGGCCCCGCGCACGGGCGTATGCACTTTTCGCAAGAGGACGTCGAAGAAAGTTTGAACTACTGTTCCAACTGCAAGAGCTGCGACCGCGCGTGTCCGTCGGGCGTTGCCGTTTCGACGCTGAACATGTTGCAACGCGCCGAATACTACAAAAAGCATGAACACTTGCGCCACGAAGACATGTTGGCTCACGGCGAACGCATGGCAAAGCTGATTCGCAAAATCCCGTTCGGCGCGACGTTTTCCAATATCGGCATGGGCTTGGGCAAGGCTCTGGGCGTGTTCAGCGCGTTGGGCATCGCCGGCGAAAGGAATATGCCCGCCTACGCCGCCACCGCCTTCAAAGACCGTTTCGACAGCATCAAGCAGAAATCGACGGGCAAGCGAATCGTCATGTTCACGGGCTGCTTTATCAACGACAACGAGCCGCAAGTCGGCGACGCTTTTATCAAAGTCATGAACGCCAACGGCTACGAGGTTTTGATTGACAAGGGCTTTAACTGTTGCGGTTCGCCGCTGGTCGTGACGGGTTTCTTGGACGAGGCGCGCGAACACGCCGACAACAACGTTGCCCGCATTTTGGATTGGAAACGGCAAGGCATTCCCGTCGTGACGCCCTGCACCAGCTGTTCGCTGATGTTGAAGGAAGAGTATCACGAACTTTTCGGCGAAGAGCAAATGCACGAGGCGGCTGCCAATGTTTACGACGCATTCGAGTTCCTGGAGATTTTGCAGGAGCGCGGCGAGTTCAACGCCAACTTAAAGCCGCTCAATCAGAAATTGCTTTACCATGTGCCCTGCCACTTGAAGTCTCAAGCTATCGGCTTGCCCGCGCAGGACATCTTGGAGGAAGTCGACGGCGTCAAGGTCATGCTTGCGGACGCGGGCTGTTGCGGCATTTCGGGCAATTACGGCTTCCGCAAGGACAAATACG
>CAMJMR010000099.1 GCA_946407095.1 uncultured Selenomonadales bacterium
GCGCGCTTGCTTGCCAAAATATTTTCGACAGCCTCGAAGACAAGCGATTTGTCCAACTCGGCGGCATTTAGGCGGGCGGCCGCTTTAGAAGCGGCGGAACAGCGGACGCGCCGTGCCACTCATAATTTAAACGTTATCGCCGCGCTTATACGCAACGCTAGCGCATTGCTAGCTTCGTAAAAAAAAATCTCCGTTCATTCGGTCAATATTCCCTCGTTCCCAAATTCGCTCGCTTGCTTGCCAAAATATTTTCGACAGCCTCGAAGACAAGCGATTTGTCCAGCTCGGCGGCATTTAAGCGGGCGGCTTTGAAAGCGGCGTTGAGCATGGCGTTTGAGATGTCGGAGCCGCTTATGCCGTCGAATTTTTTTGCAAGCTCGTCGAAGTCAAGGTTATTGGGGCATTCGGTCGGCGTGTACATGCGCCAAAGTTTTTTGCGGCAATCCTCGTCGGGCAACGTGAACTTGACGTGAACGGAAATGCGGCGCATGAACGCGGGGTCAAAATTTTCTATGAAGTTCGTCGCGAAGATTATGAAGTCTTGGAATTCGTTCATGAGCATGAGCATAACCGAACGCGTCTGATTGACGCTGACATCAACGGCCTGCGTCATATTGGTCACGCGCTTGCTTAGGATGGCGTCCGCCTCGTCGAAGAACAGAATGCTGTCCGACGCCTTCGCCGCCTCGAACGCCTTGCGAATATTTTTCGGCGTTTCGCCCACGTATTTCGATTCAATGTCGGCGTAGTTGACGATTAAAATTTTTCTGCCGAGTTCGTGAGCTATCGCGTGCGCCGCCATGGTTTTGCCGGTGCCGGGCGCGCCATAGAGATTGATACCAATTCGCCGCGAAAATTTGTGCGTATGCTTGAAGCCCCACAACTCAAAGACGCGATGAGAATTTTCGGCGTAAGTCGCCACGTCCAGGATTTGCGCTTTGACTTCGGCGGGCAAAATTATTTCGTCGAGCGTCCACTTGGGTTCTTCGGGCACGAAGACTTCTTCGGCCTGCGCGGCGGGTTGCGGCTTATCGGCGGCTTTCTTCGGTGTAATCGGCATTGCTGTCACTTCCCAAAAATAATTTTCGTTGGCTGTTGGCAAAGTAAAGAATAAGTTGCAAGGGACGAGGCCGCCCAAGGACGGGGCAACGTGACGTTGCATCCGGATAGCGCGTTGAAACTCTTCAACGGCTTAAGGGCAGTCGCCGCGCTCTTGCTGTTCCCCCGCTTTTTAAGCGGGTCTTTGCTACTTTCTTTGGCCAGTCAAAGAAAGTAGATAGACAACGCCGAATCGGGGTCGACAACTTGCCAACAATCCCTCATTCCGCATTATCCACGCGTTCCCTGCTTGAAATAAAATCGGCGGCGAAATATAATCGACGCAAAAATTTTTCGGAGGACGAGCCGTGAGTATCAGCGAATTTGAATTGACCGACAGCGTAATGTATGTCAAGGGCATTGGTCCCCGCAAGGCCGAGCTGCTCAAGAAACTGAACATCGTCACGAAATACGACCTGCTGACGCATTACCCGCGCACTTACGAGAATCACAGCACCTTGACGAAAATCCGCGACGTGCCCGAAGGCGAAACGGTTTTGGTCATAGGGCGGCTGTCCGGCATCACTTCGCGCGAAGTGCGCGGCTTGACGATTATCAACGCGATTCTGTCTGACGAGACGGGCTCAATCAAGCTGACGTGGTTCAATCAAAAATATTTGCTTACTAAGCTCAAGACGGGTATGAGGCTTTTGATTGTCGGCAAGGCGAAGTTCGACCGCTGGGCTGACGGCTTGGCAATCAGTCAAATTCAAAGCTTCACGATACTTGACGCCGACGAAGAGCCGACGCTCGGAATCGTGCCCGTTTACGCGTCGACCGCCTCGATAACGCAAGGGACATTCCGCACGGCAATGAAAAGCCTTCTGACTAAAATGCCGCCGCTCAAAGAAATTTTGCCGCAAGAAATTTTGACGACGCAAAACTTAATGCCGCTGGACAGAGCAATGCGCGCGGTTCACTTCCCGAAAAGTTTTTCGGAGCTGGACGAGGCGCGGCGACGGTTGGCGTTCGACGAACTGTTTTTGATTCAATGCGGGCTGATGTTGATAAAGCGACAAACTCAAGACGAACGCTTGGGCATAAGTCACAGGAAGGACGGCGCGCTGGTCAAGGCGGCTTTGGCGAAGTTGCCGTTCGATTTGACGGGCGACCAGAAAAAAGTTTTCCGCGCGGTGTCGAAGGATATGGAGGACAAGTTGCCGATGCGCCGCTTGATTCAAGGCGACGTGGGCTCTGGCAAAACGGTTATCGCGCTGTTGGCACTGGTCAAGACGGTGGAAAGCGGCCTTCAAGGAGCGTTCATGGCACCGACGGAAATTTTGGCGAATCAGCACTACGAAAAGTTTTCGGCATTGCTTGGCGGCTTGGGCATACGCGTCGGGCTTTTGAGCGCGAAAGTCACGCGGACGAAAAAATTACGCGAGGAAGCTTATCGACAAATCGCCGCGCAGGAAGTCGATATCGTAATCGGGACGCACGCGCTGATTCAGGAGGGCGTAACGTTCGCGAGGCTGGGGCTTGTCGTGACGGACGAACAGCACCGCTTCGGTGTGAATCAACGTTCGACGCTCGAAAAAAAATCGGACTTAATGCCCGATATGCTTGTTATGACGGCGACGCCAATCCCGCGCACAATGACGCTGACGGTTTACGGCGACCTGGACGTTTCGCTGATAAAGGAACTGCCGCCGGGACGCAAGCCGATTACAACGACGGTCAAGACGATGCGCAGTCGGAAAAAAGTTTACGAGTTCGTCCGCGCAGAGATAATGGCGGGGCGTCAAGCTTACGTGGTGTGCCCGCTGATTGAGCGGAGCGAATCGGAACGACTTGCCGACATTGAGCCCGCCGAAGAGACTTTCGATATGTTGAGCCGAGGGATTTTCCGCGACGTGCCTTGCGCCTTGCTTCACGGCAGAATGAATCCGCGAGACAAGGAAGCGATTATGGAAAAATTCCGCGACGGCGAGACGAAACTCTTGGTAGCGACGACGGTGATTGAAGTGGGCGTCGACGTGCCCAATGCCTGCGTCATGGTTATCGAACACGCCGAGCGATTCGGGCTTGCGCAACTTCATCAGCTGCGCGGGCGTGTCGGACGCGGCTCGGAGGAATCGCATTGCATACTGCTTTCCGACAGCAAGGCGAGCGCGGCGCAAACGCGGCTTGAGACAATGGAGACGACCAACGACGGCTTCAAGCTTGCCGAGGAAGATTTAAAACTGCGCGGTCCCGGACAATTCTTTGGAGAGGCGCAACACGGCTTGCCCGACCTTAAAATCGCCGACGTGTTCCGCGACGTGGAAGTTTTGCTTCAAGCCCGCGACGCCGCCGAGAAATTCGTCACCGACGACGAAAACTTGAACTACTTCGCGAGCTTGCGCGAGAACCTTGCGCTTGCCTACGGCGACAAGTTCAACCAGATTGTTGCCAACTAGGGGTTGTTGGTAAAGTCGAGTACAGAAAAAAACATAAGCAAATCTTTGAT
>CAMJMR010000100.1 GCA_946407095.1 uncultured Selenomonadales bacterium
TTAAGTCTGTTTCGTATTTTTTTCTCATAATACACTTACTATATCACTTTTTACCATTTATGAACACCTGTTCTTAGAATCAACTTTCTTTGACCGAGCAAAGAAAGTAGCAAAAAGAAAAGACCCCGCTACGCGCGGGGCGGATACTAACTGTTGCCGAAACGCCCGCGCTACCCGAAATTACTTGTGCCGCAAAGAAAGCGTCCAGCTTTCTGTTGCGGCGGCCGCCCATCCTTGGGCGGCCAAAAAACTACGCGCCAATCTGCCAACAGCCCTAGCCCCTCAAAACGTAATCGTAGACAGCTTTTGCGAAACCGTCGTTCTCGCAAGTGTCGGTTATATGCGCGCAAGCCTCCTTGACGGCAGGGACGGCATTACCCATGGCCACGCCGCAACCGACCGCCTTCAGCATGGGCAAATCGTTTTCCGAATCGCCGATAGCCAACACGTCCGCAACGTCGACGCCGTACTTGTCCGCCAAAATTTTAATCGCGCTCGCCTTAGAGACGCCCAACGCCATAAACTCGGTGAAGCGCGCCGCCGAACGCGTTATCTCCACTTGCCCGCCGAAATGTTTCTTCGCCTCGTCAAGTTTGTGAATCGCCTCTTCGGGCGTATCGGACACCGTCAAAAGCTTTGGCACACCGTTAAGCCGTTCGCGTAAGCCGTCCCAGCCGACTTCGACCGACGTGACTTTGATGACCTTCTCGTAGAATTTGACTTCGTCGTTGCGTTCGGGCACGTAGAGGACATCGCCGCTGTAACTTTGCAAATGCCAGCCGCGCTCCGCAAAAAAATTTATCAATGCCAAAACTTTGTCCGCGTCCATGTATCGCTCGTGAAGCACTTCGCCCGCCGAAGATTTTATCAGCGCGCCGTTGTAGGCGATAATCGGCACAGGCACGCCCAGTTGAGCCGCTATCGGCACCGCCGCGCCGTACATTCTGCCCGTAGCCAAAACGACCTTGACGCCCGCCGCGACCATCGCTTGCACCGCCGCCACGTTGCCCGCCGAGACCACGCCGCCCGTCGGCAAAAGCGTTCCGTCTATATCCGTCACGAACATTTTTATCATAAGTTGCACTTCCCCTCCGAGTGAATCTTGCGCCGATTATAACAGACCTTTCCGCAAAAAAAAATCACTTCCCGAAAGTTTAATCGCGACAAGAAATTTCGGGCGGCGATTTACCTTGCAGACTTCGACGGGCATATTGACAGAGAATCACTTGGCAAGCTGGCGGGCACGCTCTACCCTAAATATGGTTCGTGGGAATGCGGCGTCCTAATCGCAAGCGGCGGCAAGCTCCAATACTTCAACGGCTCAAGGCTCGTGCTGATTAACTCCCCGCCCGCCGATGATGTGCAACGGTCGGCGAAGTTATTGCGCGGGCGGCGATGACGTTTTCGTTTTGGGCGGCGAGGAGGCGCATTTGATTCAGCAAGCCTATTACGGCAACGTCAGCAAGCGGAGCAACCTGTCGCGAACTCGACGAACAGCCCCGTCGACGCCAACGACCCCAACGACGTGAAAGTTTCGTATTCGCGCTTCAAAGAGACGCTCGACCAAAAGAACGACATCGAACGGCAACTGGCGGCTTATCGTGAAAAATTCGGCGACATCAACGCGCAACCCCAGCCGCAACAAGATTATCAGCAACCGACTTATCAGCAAGCTCCGCGCGCCCTTATGCAGAATCAATCGGTAGCGGCGTTTAACGATTACGTTGCGCGTCAGCAGGTGAAAGAAAATGTCAACGCGGTAAGGCAGTTTGGCGGTTTCATTTTTTGCAATGAATGTTGCAATCAGAGTATTCGTTGCCCACGGCGTCAAGCACAAAGAAAGGCGGTGTCAAAATTGGCGACGGGCTCGAAATGGACGGCGAGACCTTGAACGTCATACTGGAAAGACAGCGAATTCATTGGAGCGACAAGTCTCAAGGCAGGAGCGAACGGCTTGGTACCCGCGCCCAAAATTGGCGAACAAACCAGATTTTTACGCGGCGACGGCACTTGGAACGTCATTCCCGAATCAAGCTCCGTTTTGCTCATTCCCGTCCTGTTTCGCTTTTCCGTTGATAAAGCCAAGCTTCCTTCAAACACCACGGATTACGTTTTCTTCCGATTAGTTGGCAGTGACGACAAAAGCCTGTCAAATTGAGGCACGAGCTCTCTATCCATAAAAAAACAAACTGTGTAATACATAGAAAAAGCGAACCGCTTTAAGCTGTATCAGCCACTTCTACAACGCACGACTTGCCTGCCTACCCTACAACAGTTGGCGGGGACTACGTTATCGTAACCCGACCTGTACCTGCCAGCTTACGACAATTTAATTGCAAGCCATTGGTTATCAACGACTTTGTGCTTTAGGAGGCTTAACCATGAAGATTTTCATTAACCCTGGACACGGTGGCAACGATTGCGGAGCATGCGGTAACGGACTCAAGGAACGCGACGTTGTGCTCAATATCGGGTGGTGCGTTGAAAACTCACGGTACCGAGACTTACTACTTTTACGGCTCGACCAATGGCAAACGACTTGCCGAGGCTATTCATAACCAACTGCTTGATTTCTTGCCTCTGCTTGACCGCAAAGTAAAGGAGGCGGGCTTTACCGTGCTTGCCAATACCGATATGTCCGCCGCGCTTTTGAAGCAACGACAAGACGACTTCGCCAAGGCTATCGCTCTCGGCATTTCTGACTACTTCATATGAAAACTGTTGTGATAAAGTAAAGTTGTAACGGAAGTGGCTAAATAGGAGGAGAGGAAAAATGCCACAGATTTACAACGAAGAATTCCGAAAGAACATAGTACGCCTTCACCTTCAGGAAGGTCGCACCTACAAAAGTCTCATTGATGAATTCGGTGTTTCCAAAGCAAGTATTTCCAAATGGTGCAGAGAGTTCAGCAAAGAATGCCAAACCAGCCCGTCTGCTCAAAAGGATTCAGAAATTATGCAGGAAATTCGTAGGCTGCGTAACCGGCTGCAAGAACTCGAAAAGGAAAATGCATTCTTTGCAAAGGAAATACAGTAGAAATCTACCACTTCATCTCGGCAAACAAAAAAGCATTCGGATTACGCTGGTTGCTCGAAAAATGCAATGTTTATCCCAATGCTTATTACAACTTCTTGAAAAATCGCAAAGCAAATACATGAACACTGAACTTCAACTTCGCTCTGTAGTGCGCCGCAAGAATACAAAATGGACAACTGTTCGATAATCGATTTGTACGACAGGAGTGTGGTCGCCAGCCTTACCGACTCGAAGAGGACCGCTTCTTTGGCTATTCGTACTTTAAAGGACGCATTACGGCTTCAGCCGAAAAAAATATCCGGATTGATTTTACATTCGGATCAGGGTGCACAATTTACTTTGTATTGGTCAAGAAAAATTGTAACAAGAAAGGCTATAACGAACGTTTCTGAA
>CAMJMR010000101.1 GCA_946407095.1 uncultured Selenomonadales bacterium
TTGTTTTACTTGCTTCTGTCGTTATTCACTTTTAATTTACCAACAACCCCTAAGCCGCCAACTTGCCAACAAGCTTGACGTAATCGGTAAAAGTAAAGAGCGAGCAATTTTCACGTTGCCCGCTCTTTTTGTTAAGCCGAATGCCTCAAGCCGTCGTCCAAGTCTTTGCGTTGCGGTCGTAGCGAATGGCAGTGCCGTCAGCGAAGGCAACCGCCGTATTCGACTGCCCGACAACCGTCAAGACGTTTCCGCCGACGCCCAACACCATGCCGCTGTCGGTCTCTTGCGCGAAGGAAATATTTTGCGCCGTCGCGTTGTAAAGCATGATTAAATCGTCGTCGTCGACGTTGCAGGCGATATCATTGCCTTCGCCCGCGCCGAACAGGAAATAATCGGTGCCCGCCCCGCCGTAAAGGACATCATCGCCGAAGCCGCCCCACAACGCCGAATTGTTGCCGCCGCTGATTATCACGTTGTTGAGCGCGTCGCCGAACAAAGCATTGGCTCCGCCCGAATAACTGCCGTCCAAAACTTCAATGCCCGAATAAAAGCCATTGCCCAGATTGACGCTTGCGCCCGCCTCGAACACGTGAAGCGCGTCGACGTTGTTGCCGCCGAGGTAAATAATGCCGTCGCCTTCGTATGTGAAGTCGTTGGTCAAATTCGTGTTGCCGACCTTCGCGTAAAGGGGATTGAAGCCGTCAGCCGAAAATTTTATCACGTTGTCGGCGGTAGTGTCGTCAGTGGCGGCGGTGAAGACACTGCCGTCAGCCATAGGCATCGCCACGATATTTTGTTCGCGAGCAAAGCCGGTGACGTTCCAGCCGATAAGACTTAACATATCGCCCGCCACACCCGTTTGGAAGTTCAGAGCCGTATCGTTGCCGCCGCCCGCCAGGTACCAGAAATTATCGTAGCCTGCGCCGCCTTGAAGAACGTCGTCGCCGTTTGCGCCGCCCCACATCGTCGAGCCCACAATGCCCGCGATTATGTAGTTGTTGTTCAAGTTGCCGCCGAGGAAGCGCGCGCTCCGCATTTCCGAGGTGTCCAGCACAATAGCCGCCGCGTTCGCGTAGGTGCTTGTCGCGCCCGTGAAAGGATTGACATCGCTAAGGAAAACGTCTTCGCCGATTGAGCCGCTGATTTTGAGCGTCACGCCGTCGAAGGTGACCGAGGGAACGGAAGCGCGGGCGCGAGCCGCAATGTAATCCAAACCCGCAAGGCTGTCGTTGCCCTGCGCGGTCGACGTGTCGATTGAAGCGGTCGAAGTGGTCGCGGTCGTCACAGTTGCCGTTGAAGTCGTGGCGGCAGTCGCAACGGTGTCGGTCGTGGTCGTGGCGGCGGCAACGGTCGTATCGGTCGCGGAGGCGGTGCTTACCGAGGGGTCGCGTCCTTCCGAAGCCTGCTTGGCAAGATAGCGCAAGGCAATGTAGCCCGCCGCGTAGGAAGTGAGCCCAGTCCCGCCCATAGCCGTTTGAAGAGACGAGGCGTCATTCGACAGCGCAACGATCTGGTCGTAGCGTTTATCGTCGATGCCGTGAACGAGTTCGGCCGAGCCCTCCTTGAAGCTGACGGGCAAGTTGCTGTAGTAGTCGACGTTGGCACTCATGACGGCGTGAACGAGTTCATGGGCGATTGTGCGGTCGAGGGTGTTGAGAGCCGCGCTTGAGCCGACGCCGTTTGGATTCGTCGTGTCGATGTTTTCGTAGTAGTGCATGTTGATGCTTAGGCGCAGCTCCGAAGACTTTTGAGTCGCGCTGTAGTAGGAAACGGACATTCTGCCGTCCGCGCTGTTGTAGAAGGAAATATCCAACGTCTTGACGGTCGTGCCCGCCTCGTTGAAGTTCATGCCGAACGACGAATTTATCAGCGAAAGACTTTCCTTAACCCACCAAGTGTAGAGTGCGCCGACAATCCACTGTTCGCTTGCGCTAAGGTTGTCGAAATTGTTTATGTTGACAGTCAAGCCGCTTATGGTGAAGCTTGACGACGCGGGGTAAGTCCAATCGCCGCTTTCGGGGACGATGCTGTCAGCGGTTTTAGTCGTGCCGCCGCCCGCGTCCGAGCCGGTTATTGCGCCGGTGTCGCTGTTGTTGAGGATTATCCCGCACTTTTCCTGCAAGAAGCCGTTGCCGTCGCCCGCGTAAGCCGCGCAGTCGCTTGCCATTGTGCTGATCAGTTCCGACCAGCTTTTGAATTTGGAAACGGACGCAACAGCCTCGTCCAAGGCGGCAGTTCCGCTTTTAGTCGTGTTGTCGAGGGTGCTCATAAAATTTCTTATAACGCTTTGTGCACTCATAGTTTCAGCCTCCTTGCGCCGATTTATATCACAACGCGGGCGCAGAATCAACAAGGCGGCTGCTGCCCTTTCGTTTGCTAAGCAAAAGGGCTCAAAGACAGCTTTTATGGTTAGAATCTACTTTTTCTTTGCATGCGCGAATAGTCAAGCTAAGTGCAACGTAGTGGAAAAATATACTTCTGCGGGTGTTCTATAACCCAAACATTTTCTGGGACGGTGATTTAGTTGGTCAACGACTTTTTGTAAGTCTTCCTTGCTAAGGCGCGTGATGCTACCGGCGGAAAGTAGAACTCAACGCCCAACTCCGTCGTTACCTTGCCCTCTGTCAGGGGTTATCGTGTAGAGCGGTTGACACTGAAATACCTCAATGAACGTTTTTGTTCCGGCGTATCCCTGCGTAGATTGCTATCGTCCTGTAACTTATCTGAATCGGATAATTTTCGAGCTTGAGACGATTGGCAATTTGTTCGGGCGGCATTTTTTACGTCTTCGCGTGTAGCAAGTATTCACCACCATTACGATAAACATTTTAGCAGGAAACTATGAGTTTTTCATTGTGTTGCACTTACATTTTAAATTCGCGCACCCAAAGAAAGTAGCAAAGAAAAGGCACCGCTACGCGCGGGGCGAAAAAACTTCCCGTAACCATAATGAACCGAAATTTGCACAGGAATCGAAACCGTAGCCGCTCGTCTGCCGCTATCGACGCATCACGCGTCGAAGTCGCGGAGGCCGCCCATCCATGGGCGGCCTCTGTCCCCTGCAACGTCTTCGTTAATTTACCAACACGCCCTAGGGACTGTGGACAATTCATTTTAACCAGAGAAGAATAGCAGCA